>DYDC01000031.1 GCA_020718125.1 Methylacidiphilum sp.
GAATTCCTTCTTGTTCGCTTCACACGAGGCAAGCACGGGCTTGTCGGCAAGCTTCGCCTTGAGCAATGCCTGCTCGTCCGCGCCCGCGGTGAGCGGCAGCGCCACCTGGCCGCCTTCGGCCGCGGACCGTTGCAGGGCGAACATGACCTCCGCGCCGAGCGCGGCGTGGGCGAGATTGCACGGGTGGACCCTGCGGTCGTCGTCGAGCCAGTCGGCCATCTGCTGGATGTAAGGCGGCATGTCGGCATCGTAGTTCATCACGCCGTCGCCGCTCTGACAGCCGCCGCTCTTGGTGACCGCGCGCCAGCCGCCGTTGGTCAGCACTTCGGCGAAGCCCTCGGTGCCTTGCGCGCCGATGCGGTTTTTGCCCCACCACTTCGCGACCTCCGGCTGGTCGGGCGCGCCCGCGCCGCTCTCGTAGATGCCGCGCACGCCGTTGGTGAACTGCACGAAGCCGCCGATGTAGTCGGGCGATGGATGGTTGTCGGCAAACTTGGATTTGCCGGCGGCCTGCGCCATCGCCCACGCGCCGGGCGCGTAGTCATTGAACCACATCGAGTAGTCAATCATGTGGCTCAGCATGTGGGTCATCCAGCCGGTGGCCGTGCCATAGATAGTGTGGACACGGCCGAGCGCGCCGCTGGCGACGATCTCCTTCACCTTCTGGTAATGCTTGCCGTAACGGTGCTGGTGGCTGACGACGGCCTTCGTGCCGGTGGAGTCGAGCAGCTTCTTCATCTCCAACATCTCGGCGCTGGCGAGCGCGACCGGCTTCTCGAACGCGATCAGCTTCGCGCCGCCAGCGACGCCGGCCTTGATGAACGGCATGCGCAGGTGCGGCATGGTGCAGAAGCAGAACACGTCGGGCCGCAGTTCCGCCGCGAGCGCGGCGGCGTCCTTGCCGGTCTTGGGATTGCCGAGCTTGGCTGCGGCCGCGTCGAGACGCGCCTGGTCAATGTCGCAGATGCCGGTGACTTGGAAGCGCGGGTTGGCGTTGAACGCGGCGGCGTGGTGCATGCCGCGTTTGCCCATGCCGACAACGATGACGGAGAACTTGTTCATTGGAGTGTTGGAGTGTTGGAGTGTTGAGTTCGGGAACGGAGCGTTGAAGTCAGGAGTATTGGAGCGCCGGGCCTTCGTCAATCAGCCCATGACTCCAATACTCCACCACTCCATTACTCCAATTGTCGTTTACTTCTGCGCCTTGTCCCAATCGAGGGACTTGGCAATGACGTAGTCCACTTCCTCGGCCGTCAGCTCGGGGAACATCGGCAGGCTGACGCAGGTCGCGGCGTTGTGCTCGGCGTTCGCCACGGAGCCGACGATGCGCGCGCCCTTGCCCCACGGATAACCTTCCTGCTTGTGGATGGCGATCGAGTAGTGGGTCTTGGCGTCAATGCCGTTGTCCACGAGGAACTGCACCATCGCGTCGCGCTGCTCGGCCTTCTTCGTCTCGATGGCGTAGAGGTGGAACACGTGGCGATAGCCCGGCACTTCGTAGGGGAGCGTGAAGTTCTTCGCGCCCTTGAGTCCGGCGGTGTAACACGCCGCCCACTTGCGGCGCAGGTCGCTCCACGCGGTGATGTGCTTGAGCTTGGCGCTGAGGATGCCGGCGTGAATGTCGTCGAGCCGGCTGTTGAAGCCGAAACTGTGGACGTTGCGCTTGGCCGAGCCGTGGTTGCGCAGCTTGCGGACCTTCGCGTCAATGTCGGCGTTGTTGGTCACCAACGCGCCGCTGTCGCCAAACGTGCCGAGGTTCTTCTGGATGATGAAGCTGGTCGTGGCCGCGTCGCTCAGTTCGCCGATGCGGAAGCTGCCGCCGTTCGCGTCAATGGCTTGGGCGTTGTCCTCGACGATCTTGAGCTTGTGCTTGTCGGCGATCTTCTTGATGGCCGGCATGTCGGCACACTGGCCGTAGAGGTGGACCGGGATGATGGCCTTGGTCTTCGGCGTGATGGCCGCCTCGATCTTGGCCGGGTCAATGCACTTGGTTTTCGGGCAGCAATCCACGAAGACGGCGGTTGCGCCGGCGATCCAGATCGCCTCGGCGGTCGCGAAGAACGTGTTCGGGTGCGTGATGACCTCATCGCCGGGGCCGATGCCGAGCGCCATCAGGGCGAGCCAGATCGCGTCGGTGCCGTTGCCGAGGCCGATGGCGAACTTGGCGCCGCTGTATTTGGCGAACTCCGCCTCGAACTGCTTGAGCATCGGGCCTTGGACATATTCGCCGCTCATCAGCACCCGCTGGATGTTGGCGTCAATCTCCGCCTTGATGTTCTGGTATTGCCTGACGTGACCGTAGAACGCGACTTTCATGGTCTCTCGATTCCTTTCGTGTGTGTTGAGGGGTGAGATTGCGTTATGCAAACAGCTTCTTCAAATCATCTTTTCGCGAAACCAGCCTGCCGCCGTCGAAAACCTTCTCCAGCCTGCCGCCCACCCAGCGTTGCAGCCGGTAGAGCGTCGCGAACGTGAACTTCGGCGCCTCACCGCCCTGGCCGACGACGATCTCCGCGCCGCGCCGGACGTTGTCCTGCATCCACGCCGGCAGGCCGATGTGATACGGGTTCCTCTGCACCTCGCCCACGTGGAACGAAGTCGCGGCAACCAGGTCGGCCACATCGCGCGGGCTGGACTCGACCACCAGGTTCGGCGTAGTCATCGCGCCCCAAAATTCCGTCTCCACGACGCAGCAGGAGAATGACGCGCCCAGCTTCGCCATTGCCTCCATCACGAGCAGGTTCGCGCCGATGTGCGACAAGTTCCAATCCTGCGCGTGAGGCATGAACACGACCCGCGGCTGCTCGCGCTGAAGAATCCCGGCGATGATGTCCACTGCCGCCGACCAGTTGGCCGGGTCGCTCTCGCGGCCCTTGGGATTGATCTTCTCCAAGCCGCCGTCGCGCGTCTGGATGAGGCCGAAGCCGAGATAGCCGCACGCGTTCTGCAGCTCAACCCAGCGGCCCGCCTGACGCTCCTTCTTGCTGCCCTGCGTGACGGCGACGTTGATGACGTTCCATCGCAACTCGCGCAGGATGCGGAGCGGCAGCGCGCCGATGACACACTCGTCGTCGGGATGCGGCGCGAAGATGAGCGCTTTCGGAGCGTTGGCGCGCACTTTCGGCCGCCGTGCCGGCGGCAGACCGCCGAGCGGGGTCGCGGCGCCCTTCTGAATCCAACGCACGTAGCCGGACACCAACGATCGGTAAGGATTCCTCATGGTTGGCCTCGTTTGATCTCCGGCAGGCTCGCCGCCGCGACCGCCTGGCCGACGCGGCGGCCCTTCTCGTCCGGCACGTGCAGCGCGACCTTCGAGGCGAAGTCGGGAAACTCCTTCGCCAAAACTTCGCACGCCTTCTTCATGATCACCTCGCCGCCCGCGCCGGAGGTGACTCGGCCGAGGATGAGCATGTTCTCGAAGTCGTAGAAGTCGTGGTAGTGCGGGATGGCGTAGCCGAGATAGACGCCGATGGTCTCGAAAATCCGCAGCGCGTTCGCGTCGCCCGAGTCGGCCTTCTTCTGCACTTCCTTCAACCGCTCCGGCAGGCCCATCTCCTTCGGGAATCCGAACCCCGCCGTCGGCGCGAGTTTGTTCACCGCCTGCTGCGAGAAGTAAAGCGCGCCGACACCGCAGTCGCCCGACCATTCGTCCGGCGGCGCGGCGGGATTGTAGTCCACCGGCGCGAATGCCAGTTCCGTGAGCCAGCCCGGCAGGCTGCCCGCGCGGTCCATGAACCCGGCCGCCTCGCTCGAACCCATCGCGACGCCGAGCATGGCGTTCTTGCCGAGCGACATCGCGCCCGCCAGCGCCGTCACGTCGCCGTCGTTGATGACCACCAGCGGCACACCCCACTCGCGCTGGAGGTTCAGGAACATCGGTTTCACGACCGACTCGAACTGCTCCAACGGCACTGCCCGGAAGAGCGACGCGACCATCACCTTGTTGTCTATGTAGATGCCCGCCGAACTGCCGCCGATGGCGTCCACGCGCGGCATGTGCGACGCCGCAAGCTTCAGGCCCGCGTTGATCTTCGCGCAGTGGTAAGCCGGGTCCGGCTCGGTCTTCGGGTCCCACGGAATCTCCGTGCTGAACACCGCGTTGCCGTCCACGACCGCCGCGAGTTTGTAATCGCTCGCGCCGAGATCGAATCCGATCCGGCAGCCGTCGAGATGGCCGCCGACCGCCGACTTCGAGGCTTTCTCGGCCGGCAGCTTCTCACGCGGCACGATCGCGACCTCGAACGGCCGGCCATAGACACGCGCCATCAGTTCCGCGTCGAACGCCCGAGCGCCGCCCGCACGATACGCGTCGCGGATCGGCGCGCAGAGCGGCTCCGGCCCTGCCAGCCAGACCTTCCAGCCGCCGATGGACCAGAGAAGGAACTTGATCGTCCGTTCGAGGAACCGGACCGTGTCGGCGTCGTGCGCGCTGCCTGGCGCGAACACATCCACATCGTAGCGCGCCACCAAGCCGTTGTTGCGCTCGACGGCAACGCCGATGGAGGTTTCGGTCACAGCAGCGACCGCTTTGCGATACGCGCGATTGCCCAACGCCGCCGGCCGGAAACCGGGGTCGAGTGGCGCGGCAATGCGCGGCCGCACTTCAAGCAATGACTGGGTCGTAGTCACGATTGGCTCGCTCACGAAGGCGTATTTCCAGCAACACGAAGCCGGGACTTTGCTAGGAAGCGCCAGTCAAGGCAAGTTCAAATCCAGCCACGGAAGTGCGCGGCTAAACCTTCTCGACTTTCTCGTAAACCACGAGTTCGTCACGGCCACGCAGGTCGCCAGGATGGTAGCGCGGGATGGGCAACTCGATCTGCTTGAACTGCACCGGGGCGGTCTTCTTGTCCACGAGACCGAGCGCGACCGCGACGCCGTAGATGATGGCCTCGGGGCGCGGCGGACAGCCGGGGATGTAGAAGTTCACGGGCACGACCTTCTCGACCGGGCCGAGGACGGAGTAGCTGTCGAACCAGATGCCGCCGCCGCAGGCGCAGGAGCCGATGGCGAAGACGAGCTTCGGCGCGGGCATGGCGTCGTAGGCGCGCTTGAGGGCCTGGCCGGTGGCGCGCATCGCCGGCCCCTGGCAGAGCATCACGTCGGCGTGGCGCGGCGAGCCGACCAGCTTGATGCCGAACCGCTCGGCGTCGTAGTAGGGCGTGAGGACGTTGAGCACCTCGATGTCGCATCCGTTGCAGCCGCCGCTGTTGGCGTGATAGACCCACAGCGACCGGCCGAACATTTTTTGGCAGAGTTTCTTCAGCATGGCGGCTCAGTCCCACTCAATCTTGATGTCGTCCACGACCGGCTCGCTTTCGAGGTAGGCCTTCGAGCGGAACACCCAGCGCTCGTGCGCCACGTCGTCGAAGCGGTAGCCTTTCATCTTCAATTGGTCCAGCGTCGTCGGCTCCTTGAAACACCGCCCGCACCGCTGGCAGGTGCTCATGAACAGCTCGATCCGCTGCTGGATGTCGCCGATGGCGTTGGTAGCGTTCTCGAACTCGTGGCTCATCGTGACGGCCTTCTCGGGGCAAACGTCGGCGCAGCGCCCGCAGTAGGTGCAGCGGCGGCCGAGGTATTGCAGGACGCGCACCTCCTGGCACACGTCGAACACGAGGATCTCGCGCGCGGGGCAGTTGTTGGCGCAGCCACCGCAGCCGGTGCACTTGGCCGCGTCGAAGATGGGCCGTCCGCGGAACCTCTCCGGCACGGGCCGGGCCTGCGCCGGATACGGCAGCGTCACGCGCCCCGCCTTCAGGCAGACAATCGTCTCTTTGAGTTTGCTCAGGACAGACATGTTCGCTCCAAAAGTCCGAAGGCCGAAATCCGAAACTCGAAGGAAGGTCGAAGGCCGAAATCCAAAACAATCCCCGTGTGGGCATTTCGGCCTTCGGGTTTCGGCCTTCCTTCAGCCTTCGACCCTCGGATTTCGGGTTTCTCAGTATCCATAGCCAGCCAAAACCAGTGCAATCATCGCCACGCCGAGCAAGCCCGCGAAATAGCGGATGGCTTGGTCAATCCGGTAGCGCGCGTGCGTCGCCGCGACCAACGTCACCAGCAGCACCAGCACAAAAACTTTCGCCCAGAACGCCAGCCATCCCAAGCCGAACGGCAGCCCCGCGCCCCACGGCACGAACAGCGCCACGAACAGCGCGCTGTAGATGACCAGCTTGGCCATCTGGGCGTATTTCAAGAGCGCGAGTTTCGGGCCGCTGTATTCCATGAGCGGGCCTTCCATGATCTCCGTCTCGGCCTCGGAGATGTCGAACGGCACGCGCTGGACGAACGCCTGGAACGACAGCAGCATCACCGCCAGCATGATGACGCCCGACACCGGCACGCCCGTGGCATACACCGAGCCGTTCAGCACCGTATCGAGCCGGAACGAGCCTGTGTGCACCGCGCCAATGACGATGGCCACGGCGAACAACGGCTCCAGCGCGATCATCGTCATCATCTCGCGGCTGATGCCGATCAACGAGTAGGTCGAGCCAGCCGCCAAGCCCGCCAGCAACGTGCAGACGCCGCTTAACGTGAGAAGGTAAATCAGCAGGATGGCGTCACCCGCGCCGTTCATCGGCGCCGGGAAGCCCATCGGCACCAGACAGGCCAGCGTTAACACGGTCGCGAGCGACAGATAGACCGAGAACCGCTGCATGAGCGGTATCTCTCCGGATTCGATGTCCTCCTTGCCGAGCAGCTTCAGCAGGTCGTAGTAAGCCTGCCAGATGGGCGGCCCTTGCCGCGACTGGATACGCGCCGTCACCTTGCGCAGCACGCCCTGGAAGAACGGCGCAATTACCAGCACGATGGCCACGTTCGCCAGACCGCCGAGGATGGGCAGGAGCGTCTTCATGCCTTCTTCGCCCTCACAAGTTTCAACAACTCCTCCTGAGTCCACACCTTCGTCGCGCCGGACTTCAGGTCTATCGTCTCCAGCCGGTCCGTGCAGGAGAAACACGGGTCAATGCTGCCGAGCGAAATCGTCATGTCAGCCAGTTGCTGGTCTTTGATCATCGCGGGCACGCCCTGGAGATTCTGGTAGGTCGGCGCGCGCACGCGCCAGCGGCGCGGACGGTTGTTCTCGCCGGTGATGACGAAATGGTGCGACTCGCCGCGCGGGGCCTCGACCGACGACAGGCCCAGCCGGCCGATGGGCAACTCGTCCTTGATGTCGAGCTGGATCGGCCCCGGCTCCATCTTGTCGAGGCACTGGCGGATGATCTCGATGGCCTCGAAGACCTCCTTCGCGCGCACCACGACGCGCGACCAGACGTCGCCGCCGTCGTCGGTGATGACGTTGAAACGCACCCGGTCGTAGACCGCGTAGGGATGGTCGCGGCGGCAGTCAATGTCCACGCCCGCGGCGCGCGCCACGGGGCCGATGAGGCCGGACCGTTTGCACGCGGCCTTGTCGGCCACGCCGATGCCGCGCGTTCGCTTCTGGATGTTCTTGTCCTTCAGCACGGCGGCGACCACGGGCCGCCATTCGGCTTCGAGCTTGTCGAGAACAGCCCGCAGTTCCGTCCGCATCTCCGGCGTGATGTCGCAACGGACGCCGCCGATCAGGCAGAGGCCATAGGTTTTGCGGTTGCCGCTGATCTTCTCGGCGATCCACATGATCGGCTCGCGGATGCGGAAGCTCTGCATGAACAGCGTGTCGAAGCCGACGATGTGGCACGCCAACCCGACCCAAAGCAGGTGGCTGTGCAGGCGCTCGATCTCCAGCATGACGGTGCGGAGATATTCGGCGCGCGGCGGCGGCTTGATGGCAGCGGCACTCTCGACGGCCTGCGCGTAGGCGACGTTGTGGACACAGCCGCAGATGCCGCAGATGCGCTCGGCCATCATCGGGATGTCGTTGTAGGTCAGCACCGATTCGGCGAGCTTCTCGATACCGCGATGAACCATGAAGCCGCGGTATTCACAACCGCGCACCATCTCGCCCTCGACGTAGAGCCGGAAATGGGCCGGCTCATCGAGCGTCGGGTGAAACGGCCCGAACGGCACGACCGTGCAGCCCGCCGGCGGCTCGTCGAACTTGAACTCGCGCTCGTCGTCGAAATCTTTCGGCACTTCGTTCCACGCGAAATCCTTCCGCAGCGGGTGCACGCCGTCGGGCCAGCCGTCGGGCAACACGAGCCGCTTCGGGTAGCAGTGGCCCTCGAACTCCACGCCGACCATGTCGCGGATCTCGCGCTCGGCCCAGTTCGCAGCGGGCACTACGCCGGAGATGCTGTCGAGCTTCGGGTTGTCGGCGGGCACATGGACCAGCACGCTGACGAGCAGCTTCTCCGGGTCGAAGGCGAAGTTGTGCGCCACCATGAACTTCCCGGAGAACGGCCGGTCGTCCGCGCCGATGCTGATAATGTAGCGCGCGTCCATGTCGCCGAACATATACCGGCACACGTCGCGGACGACGACCGGTTCGATATAGACGAACAGGCGGTCGTCGGCCGGCAGGTCGGCCCGCAGGATGGCGGGGCCGAATTTGTCTTTCAGCAGGTTCAGTTTGTCTCGAGCGACCACGCGCAAGGCTCCTTCTTCTCCGTCACAGCGGCGACCCGGACCGGCTCGGTCTGGCGGCGGGCAATGCCCAGCCGGTCGAGCAAGCGCGTCAGTTCGCCATAAAATCCACTCGGCCGATAGCGGTGCATGTCCGCCCCGCACGCATAACCACAAAGCCACGGCGCCGCGACGCGACGTTGCGCGCGGCCGAGCCGGGCCAGACGCCGCGCAAAGGCAAACATCAGCCACACCACAGCAGCCACGATCAGCGGCGCATACAATGACTGGCTGTCGCCGGCGCTGAGGCCGCTCCAGCCGTGGCCCGTCACCGGCGACGGCGCGGCCGGGTGCGCGTCGGGCAGCCACACCTGCCAGAACGGCCACATGCCCATCTTGATGCCGAAGCCGACAAGGAACAGCGCGAACGCCATCCAGCCGGCGGCCGTGGCGCTGCGCCCCAGCAAGCGCACGGCGACCGCCCCGCCGAGGCAGGCCAGCATCGCAACGAGCACAAGTTGTTCGGCTGAAGGCATGGTTAGTGATTCGTGGTTTGCGAACCGGGGTCCGTCACGGCTCCGGCCCGCGGCTTCGGCATGCCGCCAAGCCAGCGGAAATAGCGTTTGATCTCGCCGTAGAAATTATGCGCCACGTAGCGGTGGCATTCGGCCTCGCGCGCGTAGCCGCAGAGCCACGGCACGTCAGCCCGGCGTTGCGCGGCACCCAGTTTCGAGAGCACGCATACCACCACGAACACCAGCGCGAGCACCGTCGCCAGCGCCAGCGGCGCAAACAGCGCGGTGCCGTGCAGATTCTCCAGCCCACGCCATGCGCCGCCAGCCATTGGCGCGGCATTGGCCAGCGCGATGCCACAGCCCTGGCGGCTGGCATTCAGCGCACCACCTATGAGTTGGAACGCAAGGGCCGGTATCACGCCGAGGAGCACGCAGAGCGCGGCGAGGAAAACCTGCGGCAGTTGCATCATCGCGCCGACTTCCAAAGCAGCCGCGTCACGGAGTGACGCGGCTGCTTTGTCACGCACGAGCGCGCTGGTCCGCGACAGAAAGCTGACGCCGAAGAACTTGATGAATGACGCGAGCGTGAGCGCGCTGGTCAGGATGGCGATGATGGCGCACACGCCGAGGTATTTCGCCGCGCTGCCGCCCTGCACCGTGCCAACGAAGATGCTCCATTTGCTGGCGAAGCCGTTGAACAATGGCACGCCGGAGATCGAGAGCGACGCCACCAGCGCGGTCACGGCGGTCAACGGCATGAATTTCATCAGGCCGCCCATCTTGTTCAGGTCCTGCGTGCCGGTGGCGAGGAGCATCGAGCCGGCGTTGAGGAACAGCAGGCCCTTGAACAAGCCGTGGTTGAGCACGTGAAAAAGCGCGCCGAAGAACGCGATGGCGGCGAGCACGGTTGCATTCGGCCCCTTCGCGGGCAGCAGCGCCATGCACGCGCCCGTGCCGAGCAGGATGTAGCCGATCTGGCCGATGCTGTGGAACGCGAGCAGCCGCTTCGATTGCTCCTGCTTGAGCGCCTGCATCGTGCCAGTGAACAACGTGATCGTGCCGAGCACCGCCACGACCGCGCCCCAGTTCGCCAGCGGATAATCCGCCACAGCGGACGGCGGCACGAGCCAGAGGAAATAACGCATCAGGCCGTAAGCGCCCGTCTTGATCATCACACCGGAGAGCATCGCGCTCACCGGCGATGGCGCGGCTGGGTGCGCGTCTGGCAGCCAGACTTGTCCGAACGGCCACATGCCCATCTTGATGCCAAAGCCAACGAGGAACAGCGCGAACGCCAGCGCAGTCACGGCGGGTTTACCGGCCAGCAGCGCGGGCAGGTTCGCGCTCACCGTGTCGAAATCATATTTCAGCGTCTCGCTGCCGCTCGCGGCCGCGCCCGTGATGGCCAGCAGTTCCGCGCCGATCATCGTCGCGACGCAGGCGATCTGCATCATGATGAGGTATTTGTTGGCGGCGCGGATGTTCTCCGGTTTGCGGTTCTCGAACCGGATGAGCGCGTAGCCGGGCAGCGTCATCATCTGCCAGAAGATGAAGAAGAACCACATCATGTCCGTGGTGCTGAGCAGCCCATACATCGCGGCGAGGAACAGCAGGAAGTTCGGGTAGTAGCGCGCGACGCCGTAGTCCTCGTAGTGCTTCATGTAGCGGATCGAATACAGCGCCGCCGGCACCGCAACGAGCACCGCGAGCAGCAGGAAAATGGACGTGAGGCCGTCCACGTAGATGCGGAGCGCGAACCCGACGGCGGGCATCTTGAGGAACTGTTCCGGATGCGCGGGGCCGCGGGCGAGCACTTGCGCGACGGCCGAGAGGATGAGGGCCGCCGAACCCGCCGTAATCGCGAACGCGAGCCAGCCCGCAACAGTCTTGTTGCGCGACACCAGCAGCGTCAGCACCGCCCCTGCGACGCAGAGGCCGATGGAAGCGACGACGGCTTGTTCGGGAGTCATCATGCGAATGTGGATTGCGGAATGCGGAATGCGGAATGAGCGCAAACGGCCGCTGATGCCTCAGTCAACAGTTCGGCAAGCGTTTTGAGAGTGGTTTGAATTGTCGGCGTCAAGTCCGCGCCGGGTTTGAGCGATTCCGGCTGAACGCCCAGCAGCCACGCTTTGGTTGTTCCCTTGTCCTCGACCCATTTCGCGAGCACGCTCAGCGAAATCTTGTGGGTGGAGACCTGCGGGAACCGCGCGGCCATCTCTGCCGAATCCAGAAACACCACCGAACCGGGCGTGCCGCCGAACTCGACGGCATCGATGAAGATCACGTGGTCATAACCCGCGTCGGCAACCCGGCCGATGAACCGCTCCGGCATCGTGCCGGCAACGATGACTTCCGGCAGGCCGTCCGCAACGAGCGTCTCCGCCAGCCGCACGCCGAGGCCGTCGTCGCCGTAGTCCACGTTGCCGAGACCCATCAGGCAGACGCGGCCTTGGAAGCAGTGCCCGAGTTGTTCGCGGAGGTCGGGCATCAGATGTCCTCGCCGAGTTTCTGGATCTGCTCGTAGGTGAACACGGGACCATCCACGCAGACGTAGGCGACGCCGATGCAGCAATGGCCGCACTTGCCGACGCCGCACTTCATGTAGCGCTCCAACGTCGAAACAATCTGGCTGTCCTGGAAGCCGAGCGCCTGCAAGTCCTTGATGACAAACCGGAACATGACCGGCGGGCCGCAGACGAACGCGACGGTGTTCTCCACCGGCACCTGCACGCCCGGCTTCTTGAACAGGCTGCCGACCACGCCGACGTGGCCCTTCCAGCCCGCATCGGCGCGGTCCACGGTGAGATTGAACTCGACGCCCGCGCCTTTCTCCCACTCGCGCAGGTTCTGGAGATACATCAGGTCCTTCGGCGACTTCGCGCCGTAGTAAATCTGGATCTTCTTGTATTTATCGCGGTGGGCCAGCGCGTAGATGATGCACGAACGCAGCGGGATCAGCCCGATGCCGCCGGCGACGAACACGAGGTTCTTGCCGTAGTAGTCCTCCATCGAGAAGCCGTTGCCGTAGGGGCCGCGGATGCCGAACTTGTCGCCCGGCTTGAGCGTGTGCAGCGCCGCCGTGCAACTGCCGACCGTGCGGATGGTGAAAAACGTCTCCGCCTCGGTCGGGCTGGGCGGCAGCGACGCTGGAAACTCGCCCGTGCCGAACAGCGAGACCTGCGCGAACTGACCGGGGCGGAATTTCTTGAAGGCCGCCTGCTCTGCCGGGTCGTCGAAATGCCAATAGAACGTCTTGACCTCGGTGATCTCGTCCACCACCCGGTCGAGCACCGCGATCTTCGGCATGTAAACGTTTTCAGCGCTGGGCGGGTTCATGCGTTTCCATCTCAGCTGCCTCCCGACGGATCATCTCGACCACGCTCGGCATGCCGACGTCGCCGTGGCAGACCGCGGCGCACCGGCCGCAGCCGACGCAGGCCATCGAAAGTTCGCGCTGGATGAAGTAGTGCGACAGTTTGCGGAAGAACCGGCGGTTGCGGCGGTCATGGACCGCCTTGCGCGGGTTGTGGCCGCCGGCCATGCGCGTGAAGCCGCCCAGCGCGCACGCATCCCACATGCGCACGCGCTCGACCTCGTTCGGCCCGACGCTGCGGTCGCTGACCGTGAAGCAGGTGCAGGCCGGGCACACGTAGGTGCAGCCGCCGCACTCGAGGCAGCGGTTGCCGATCTCCTCCCACGTCTTCTCCGCGACCTTGCCCGCCGAGACGTAGCGGATCGCGGCGGAGAACCAGCTCGTGGTGGACGGCTTGAAACTCTTCCGCGCCGTCTCGAGCACTGCGCGCCGTTTCGCGACGTGGGCGTCGGCGCCTTTCCGGAAGATCGGGTCGGCAAACATCGCCTCGCCCGCGGGCGATCCCGCCACAACCATGAACTCGCCGTCGTGCAGGTCCATCAACTGGAGATCAAAATGGTCGCGCGCGGCGGGACCCGTGTCGGCGCAGACGCAGAAACATTCCGAGCCGATGTCGCGCTCCGGGTCGCTGCAAACGACGTTGACCAGGAAGAGGTTCTTGCGGCGTTTCTCGTAGTAGATGTCCCGGAACTCGCGGCCCAGGAAGAACCGGTCGAGGTGCCAGATGCCCGCAATGTCGCACGAGCGGATGCCGAAGATGGCGCGCTTCGGTTCGCGGTAGGTCGGCTCGATCTGGATCAAGCCGTCGTTCCGCTCAATGCGCAGCAGCCGCTCGATCTGCAGCATTACGAACCGCTTGGGCGGGTGATACGGGTTCGGCAGATGGATCTGGATCTGGTCGCGGTTTTCATCGGTGACGTTGTCGAAACGCGTGTCGCGCCCGCGCCCGAAAAACGGCGCGACGACCTCGTAGCCCTGCCGGCGGAGCAGGTCCACGATCTTCAACACGTCGTCGCGATGGACGATGCGGGCTTTCATTCGTTGAATTTCTCCAGGCGGACGGGCACCAGCGGATCCTCCGCCGCCGGCGCGACGATCTGCTTCTGCACCTCGCTCACGAAGAACGGCACGAACACCGTGCCGCTCTTGACCTCGTGCGTCACGCGCGCCGCCGCGACCGCCGAGCCGTGGGCGCCGCACAGCCGGACCTTGCCGCCGTCGCGGATGCCGAGGGCCTTGGCGTCATCGGCGTTGATCTCGACGAAGCCCTCCGGGTAATCGAGCAGCAGGATGCTGTATTCCCGTTTGAGCGTCTCGCTGTGGCGCACGAGCGCGTTGCGGTGCCAATAGTAGAGTGAATTGCCGAACACCACCGTGAACGGAAACTCAGCCGAGACCTTGACCACCGTCGGCGGGCGCGGCACAGGCACGAACCTGAACGCGCCGGCGGGTATGCCCTCGCTGAACAGGTAGCGCGTGCCAAGCGGGCGATCTTTCGTGCAGGGCCATTGGCGGCCGTATTCGCGGGCGAGGTTCTCGTAATTCGCGCCGCTGTAGAACGGCACGACCTGCCCGATCTCGTCCATCACATCGGCGGCGGACTCGTATTTCCAGTCGGCCCCCAGCGATCGGCCGAGCCGCGTCAGTTGCTGCCACGACGGCAGCGGGCCTGGCGGCGGTTCGATGACGTGGTCGGCGATCTGAATCCGGCGCTCTGTGCTGGTGTAGGTGACGCGTTCCTCGCCGAACGCCGCGACAGGCAGCACAACGTGCGCGTGCCTGGTCGTCTCGGTCATGAACAGGTGCTGCGCCACGACCAGTTCGCACGCTTTCAGCGCGTCCGAGGCGTTGCCAAACATCTCCGTAGCGACGGGGTCGTAGCGGAGCAGCCAGAGCAACTTGGTCTTGCCGCGGTTGCTGCTGTCGAGAATCGAGCGCGCACCGGCGCCCGGCGCGGCGGGCGGCTGCACCTTCCAGACCGGCTCCACCGCTGCGCGCGCGGCGGCGTCCGAGACAGGCCGGTAACCGGGCAGGCGGTCCGGCAGCATGCCCATGTCGCACACGCCTTGAAGATTGTTGTGCTCGGTCAGCGGGAACAGGCCCGCGCCGGGTTTGCCGATGTGACCGGTGAGCAACGCGAGATTGACGGTGGTGCGGATGGCGTCCTTGCGGCGCGTCTCAATGCCGGTGGAATAGAGCAACGCGGCCGAATTCGCGCGAGCGTAGGCGAGCGCCGTGGCCTCGATGGATTCAGCCGCCACACCGCACACCTCGGCGACTTGTAGCAGATCGTAGCTTCGCACCTGCTCCAGAAATGGTTCGTAGTCACGACAGTGGGCCTTGATGAATGGCAGATTCATCAGCCCTCGGTCCACGATGATCTTCGCCATCGCGCCGTAGAGCATGACCTCGGTGCCCGGCTTGATCTGAAGGAAAATGTCGGCGCTTTCGGCGACGCGATGACGGCGCGTGTCAATGACGATGAGCTTCGATCCGCTGAGCTTGGAGCGAATGACCCGGCCACCGATAGTCGGCAATTGCCGGCCGAGGTCCACGCCGTCCACGATGATCACTTCGCTCTGCGCCAGCTCGCTGATCGAGTTGGTGGCGGCCGGCACGCCGATCATGTCGAGCAGGACGTTGATGGAGTTGTTGCAATAGACGCCGGTGCCGTGGTCCACGTTGTTGGTGCCGACGACGGCACGGGCGAGTTTCTGGAGCAGATAACTTTCCTCGTTGGAACAACGCGGGGAGTTCAGGAAAGCCAGCGCGTCAGGCCCGTGCTTGGCGCGGATCTCGCGGATGCGGCCGGCGACGAAGCCGAGCGCCTCTTCCCAGCTCACTTCATGGAACGTCCCGTTCTTGCGCAGCAACGGCTGCTTGAGCCGATCGGGAGAGCTGGCAACCTCGTGGACGTTCCATCCACGCACACAGATTTTGCCCTCGTTGGTGGGGTGCGACATGCTGGGATACACGCCGTTGATCCGCGTGCCGTCCGCCTCCAGGTAGAGACCGCACCCGACGCCACAAAATGTGCAGGTTGTCAGCTTGTGCGCCATTAGATTGTTTCTTGGTTCGTTCCGCGTGGTTCAACGGCGCCACGAGGCCATAGTGCTTTCATAACAGTGCGAAAAGTCGTCCGAGTTTGTGAAATATTTCACTAGGTAGCAAGTAGAAAAACACCTTCTCGTGTTTGATGGCAGAACTTCCGGGTTCTCTGACGCAGGTTGTTGGTGTCCCGCCTTTAGGCGGCGAAGTGACGATAACCGCTTAAAGGCGGGACACCAACGGCTTATGCCGCAGCAACCGAGAGTTCTGTGTTTGATGGGCGCAACTTGACACACGCGCCAAGTCCCGAAAGGGACGGTCGAGAATAGCCCGGCGTTTCAACGCTGGGTGGGCTGGCAACAAGGAACAAGCCCCGTCAGGGGGAATGGCACTTACATAGTCTCTGGCCGGAAACTCCCGTTTTCTGGAGCGGTGCCAGGCGTTGAGGGCGGCGTGCAAGCAACGAGGGGACGTTTTCTTGAGCGCTAACGGTCTGCACGCACCCCATCGGCCTGAAATCGCCGCGCACAGCGACACCGCTCCACTCAGGCTTGACTCGCTTCCCCAACGCGGCGGCTTC
>DYDC01000032.1:0-10477 GCA_020718125.1 Methylacidiphilum sp.
GAAGGCGAAGGTTGAATTGTTATTTGTGGGGATGTGACCCCGTTCGCCCCCCGTTTGCCGGGCTTTGCCTTGCGCGGACTTGCGCTATATCCAAACCATCATGAAGCCCTTGTTCCTGGCCCTGTCACTGTGTCTCTGCAATGCGGCCGTGTTCGCCGTGCCGCCTGCCCGCGTGCCGTCGGTGACGGACATGAACACCGCGTTTGGCATTCCGCTCTGGCAGGACGAGTCGCTCTGGGACGACGCGGACACCGCAGCGGCCGCGCGGCTGCACTGGCCGCAGCAATCGCGAACGGCCACGCAATCCAGCTTCCGGCTCTACGCGGACAAAGAGGCGCGCGCGCTCGGCTGCCGGCCGTATTCGCTGGCATTTTGGGCCGCGAAAAACAAGCCGACGGAGTTCTCCATCGTCTTCGCCAACAAGGGCGACCTTTCCTCCGCGGCCGACATGGAGCGCGACGCGGAGGCCATCGAGAAAACGCTCCGGGCCGCCCTCGGGGAGCCGGTGGCCGCGCGGTTTGGCCAGAGCAGCGAGACGCGCACCAAGGCGCGCCGCTGGAACTGGAAGGGCCATGCGATCCTGCTCGAAGCGCCCCGCGACAACTACGTCGGCGTGCGCATCGTGCCGGAGCCGGTTGCCGACAAAGAGGGCCGCGCCGAGCGCATCAGCGACGCCGACGTGCGCCAGGCGCTCGCCCAGCGCGTCAAGCGCCGCGACAACGGCGACGTGATCGTGACGGAAATCCCGATGGTGGACCAAGGCCCGAAGGGTTACTGCACACCGGCCACGTGGGAGCGTTACCTGCGCTACCTCGGCATCCCGGCGGACATGTATGTGCTGGCGATGGCCGGCCAGACGCAGGCCGGCGGCGGCACCTGCGTGCACGTCCTGGCCCAGAGCGCCGAATCGCTGATCACCCGCTCCGGCCGCCGCCTGACCCATGTCGAGGCCGACATGAGGGCCATGAGCCTGGGCCGTCACATTGACAAAGGCCTGCCGCTGATCTGGAGCATGTTCGAGAGCAGTGAACGCCAGAAGGAGATGTTCGAGCGCGCCGCCGAGCGCCGCAAGGTCACCGACTGGAACGCCTGGAACGAGAGACTCAAGCCCATCCGCAAGAGCGCCAGGCAGATCGCCACCGCGGGCATGACCGGCCACAGCTGCCTCATCACCGGCTACAACGCGCGCACCAAGGAAGTGGCCACCTCCCATTCCTGGGGCGCCGATGCCGACGAATGCTGGCTGACCTTCGAGGAAGCCGCCGCCGTCGCCATTCCCGACGGCTTGTGGGAAGTGAAATGGTAAGCAAGGCGCAGTGCGGACGCCGAAGGGCCGCGCGTTTCAGATCAGCCCCACCCGCTGCGCAAACCAGAACGCCTCCAGCGCGATGATGATCGCCGAGCCGGACCGCGCCAGCCCGCGCTGGCCGCGCTGGCTACAGTGTTCCAGGCCCCACAGCATTGGAAAAAGCGCCGCCACGATCGCCACCTGGCCGATCTCGACGCCGAGGTTGAAACAGACGAGCGAGATGGCGATGCCCTGCGCGCTGAGGTTCAGTTCCTTCAGGACGCTGGCAAAACCGAAACCGTGGATGAGGCCGAAGCAGAACGCGGTGATCCATCGTTTGCTTGGATGCAGGCGGATCTCCTCCGGCGAGTAAAACGACGCGCGCCGCAGCCGGAAAAGGTTCTCGATGCCGACGGCGGCGATGGTCACCGCAATGGCCGGCTCGACAAACCATGCCGTCGCGTCCACCCACCCCAGCGTCGCGGCGGCCAGCGTCAGCGAATGCGCCAGCGTGAACGCCGTGACGATCTTCACCAGCCCGGGAAACGTCCGCGTCACCAGCAGCAGGCCGATGATGAACGCCACGTGATCGCAGCCGGTCGCGATATGCTTGAGACCCGGCAGGGTGAACTGCCGCGCCTGCGCCGCCACGGGCGCGTCGCGCAACGCCTGCGGGGGTAATTCGGCGGCAACGCTGACCGTGTGCTCGCGGTTGTCCAGATCGAACACAAGCTGGCGCCCGGTCTCGGCGCCGCGGACGACGGCGAAACAGATGCGCGTCGGGTCGGCATCGGCAAAAGCGTCGTGGCGGATGCCAAGCGTCCGCACCGCCCGCGGCCAGCGCCACAGGAACCGGAACTCCAGCAGGTTCCTCTCCATGTCCGCGCGGCACGTGTCGGCGACCGGTTCGCCCGCGACGCCGCCACAGGCCAGCGCGACGTTCTGTTTCAGGTGATCGTGGAGTTTCTGGACGCAGACCTCCAGCGGGTCGCTGCGCGGGAGGATGCCGCCGGGCCGGTGCTGAACGGGCCGAGGCACTCCAGCTTGAACGTGAACGTCGCGGTGACAACGTTGGTCGCGACGCGGAACTCGGCGTAGGAGTTGTCGAGCGGATGCGCCCCGATCCGCGCCGGGACGATGCAGAACAACCCCAGCAGGACCAGCAACACGCGGCCGGATTTCATGCCGCGAGGATAGCCGCGCCGCGCGCGACAATGCGAGGCGGGACCGCGTTGGGGTGGTCCCGCCTCCCGTGAAGTCTGCGGCCCTATTCAGGCCCCGATTACTTGTTCTCGCCGCCGGGGCGACAGCCCTTGCCCCCGCCCTTGCCGGCGCCTTGCTGGAACCGCTGGCGCATCTGCTCCATGGCCTCGTCGAGTGTCTTCTTCTGGTCGTCAGTGAGGATGGCGCGCAACTCTTCCATCATCTGTTTCCGGATCTCGGCCATCTGCGGCATGAATTTCCGGCTGATCGCGGCGGCCTTCTGCTTCTGCTCCTCGGTCAGGTTCAGCTTCTGGGCCACCTCCGGGCCGACGATGCCACCCAAGGCGCGTCCGCCGAACTGGCCGGCCTGCGGCCTGGCACGTTCCTTTTTCTCCTCCTCAGCGAAGCTCGTCAGGCTGGCCAACAGGCATACACCGGCCAATATGATGATCTTTTTCATGGTCATGTCTCCAATCTGGATGTCTCGGTCTGCGCGGTGTCCAAAACCGGACGCGGGAAAAAGTTTTGCTGTCATGCCGGTGCCGCGCCGCTAGACTTCGCCCCCGCGTGAAACCCGATCCATCGCAACCCGCAATCCTCTACGCGCCGCCGAGTTGGTTCGAGCGGCTGGACTGGGCGCGCGTGTTCCCGAAGACGCAGCCGATCGAGGTGGACCTCGGCTGCGGTGACGGCACGCTGCTGTTGCATTGGGCAAGGAAGCTCCCCGACCGCAACTGGCTCGGCGTGGAACGGCTCAAGGGCCGCATCCTGAAGCTGGAGCGCAAGGCGCCCCGGCTCGGCATCACCGGCAACCTGCGCGGCCTGCGGATCGAGAGCAGCTATGCGATAGAGTGGCTTTTCCCGCCGGCGAGCGTCGCGGCCTGTCACATCTACTTCCCCGACCCGTGGCCGAAGAAGCGCCACCACAAACGGCGGCTGTTCCAGCCGGAGTTCGTCGCGGCGCTCCACCGGACGCTGGTGGTGGGCGGCCACGTGAACCTCGCGACCGATCACCGCGAGTATTTCGCGCGGATGCTGGAGGTCTTCAGTGCGGCGGCGGGGTTCGCACGGGTCGAGCCGCTCGTGCCGGCGACGCCGGAGGACATGACCGACTTCGAGCGGGACTTCGTGGCCGAAGGCCGGCCGGTCCACCGCGCGCGGTTTCGCAAGACCTGACGTTGCGCTGTGGCCGTCGCGCTACGCCGTGATGACGCCTTTGATGACGTTGCCCTGGCGGTTCGCGACGGCCTTGATGGCTTCTTCGAGTTTGGCCAGCGGGAAGCGGTGCGTGATGAGGCTCTTGGTGTCCACCAGCTTGTTCGCCACGGCGCTGACCGCGGTCGGCCAGGTGAACGGCGCCAGCCACGAGAAGCGGATGGTCTTGTCCCAGAAGATGCTCTTGAGCGCCGGCACGCGGATGACGGCCTTGTCGCTCGGCAGGCCGAAATAGACCACCGTCGAGCGGCGCCCGGAGACCGCCAGAGCGGCCTCCATCGCCTCGACGGCGCCCGTCGGCGTGATGACGCGGTCAGCCATGCGCCCGCCGGTCAGTTTGCTGATAGTGCCTTCCAGGTCGCCGGCGAAATACTTCGATTCCTTGTCCGCGACGTTGATGAGGTAGTCCGCGCCGAGCTTCTTGCCGGCATCGAGACGGTAGTCGTCGCCGGGGCCGCCCACGAGCGCGACCTTGCCCGCGCCGGAGCTTTTCGCGAGCTGGAGCATCATCAGGCCGATGGCGCCGGGGCCCATGATGACCACGAAGTTGCCCGGCTCGATCTGCATGTTCTTGATGCCATAGGTAACGCAGGCCAGCGGCTCGGTGAGCGCGCCTTCCTCGAAGCTGACGTTGTCGGGCAGCTTGATCAGCCCGGTGTATTTGCTGGCGCAATACTCCGCGAAGCCGCCGTTGACGGAGACGCCGATGACCGACTTGCATTCGCAGAGGTTGGTCTGGCCCTTGGCGCAGATCTCGCAGGCGTTGCAGTGCTGCACCGGGTTGACCACGACACGGTCGCCCGGCATGAACAGCTTTGCCTTCGCCGGCACCGCGCCGACCTGCACGACCTCGGCGGTGAACTCATGACCGAGCACGAGCGGGCCTTTGCCCGTCGGGGTCTCCAGCGGGCTGTTGCCGAAGTAGTAGGCGACATCGGAACCGCAGATGCCGACCGCCTTCACGCGCACGAGGACCTCGTCGTCGCTGATTTGCGGGACGGGGATGTCCTCATGCCTCATCTTCTCTTTCTCGTGGAAAACCTGCGCCTTCATCGTCTTCGGGATCGCCGCCATGGTCGTGTTCTCCTGTGGATTTGGGATTTGGGATTTGAGATTTCGGATTTCAGATCACCGGCGGATAACCGGTATAGACCTCGATCGGCTTGCGGCCGGTGTTGACGATCTCGTAGCCCGGCAGGCAGCGCGGGATCATGAACGACTTGCCGCGCCTGATGGGCGTCTCGCCCCACGGGCCGACGAGCTTGCCCTCGCCCGCGAACGTGACGAACACGTAGAAGCCCCGGTCGCCCGGCATCTTCAGCTTGTCGGCGATAGTGAGCTTGGTTTCCCAGAAATACTTCCGCGCCGAGTCGGGCAGGAACTTCTCTTCCTTGTTCTTGCCCGTGCCGCGGACCTTCACCGGCTTGCGGCAGATGCGGTTCTTGAGGAACGACGCGCTCATCACCGAGAAGTCGGCGGCCTTCAGTCCCTTGTCCCAGTCGAGGCCGCACGCAGCCTGCTCGCGCTTGTAGGGATACGGTCCCTCATATTCGGCGAGGATGTTCCAGTCGGTCGGCTCCTGCGGCTCGAGGATGCAGCAGCCCTCGCCGATGGAGTGGACGATGCCGGCGGTGGTGTAGGTCACGTCGCCGAGCTTCGGCTTGATCTCGTGCATGTGCGCGCGCATCGCCTCGACATCCTGCGCGTCCATCCACTTTCTGAATTGGTCCACCGTGACCTTCTTCTTCCAGCCAACCCAGGCCTTCGCGCCGGGGCGGACACCGATGAGGATCCACGACTCGTTCTTGCCGAACGGGTTGTTCAGATACTTCTTGGCGAACTCCGGCGACGGGTGCCAGTGGACGGGGATGTGGGCGTTTTCGCCCACGTCGAAGATCTTCACGAGCACGCCGAGGGTGGCGCCGAACTTCTTGAAGTGCTTCGCGCCGAGCGTCTCGTTGGGGAACGCCGCGAGCAACTCGGTCAACAGCGCCTTCTCGCCGCAAGGCAGCTCGACGATGCTGTAGCCCTTGGTCGGCGTGTTCTCGCTGTCGGGCCGACCGGGCGTGTAGGCGCGGTTGGTGGAGAAGATCCACTCCTCGGAGCGGAAGTCGTCCTTCGGGGTGGGTTCGCCCATGAAATCGGCGCGCAATTTGCCGCCGTTGTAGAAGTGGATGTAGGTGTTGGGTGCGAGTGCGACAGGCGCCTTTAGCAGCGCGGCGAGTTCAGCTTTCGAGGCCATGTGTCGGTCCCTCCGGTTGGGTTTGTGAACTAAGGTTTCGGTCAAAAAAAGCCGCGGCAGCTTGCCACAACTTTCCGGCCAGTCAACAATCATCTTCGCCGCAAAAATCCCATTTGCCCTGCAACCAGCATCCGGCTACTGTCCGCGCGTCATGAACGCCGCGCAACCCGCCAACTTGGCCCTGCTGCTACTACTGGAGCAGCCGACGGTGGGTTGTGTGCGCGTGTAACGAAAGGGAGTTTTTGAACCAACCCACCCGCCGCGAGGCAGGTGGGTTTTTTTGTTGATGAACCAGAGCGATAGTTGAATGCTGACCGCTGACGGCCGACCGCCGCCAGCAAGGAAGGAACCATGTCCGAGAAAGTCCACATATTTGACACGACGCTCCGCGATGGCGAGCAGTGCCCCGGCGCGTCCATGAACATCCGCCAGAAGATGGAGGTTGCCCGCCAGCTCGCCCGGCTGCGCGTGGACGTCATCGAGGCGGGTTTCCCAATCATCAGCGAGGGCGACTTTGAGAGCGTGCGGCTCATCAGCGCGGAGATCGCCGGCATATCGCCCGGCGGCAAAGGTCCGGTCATCTGCGGCCTCGCGCGCTGCATCCCGAAGGACATCGAGGCCGCCGCGAAGGCCGTCAAGCCCGCCGGCAGGCTCGGCCTCATCCACGTCTTCCTCGCCACCTCGCCGATCCACCGCGAGTTCAAGTTTGGCAAGGCGCAGGCGGAAATCCTCCGTCTGGCCGTCGAGGGCGTCAAACGGGCCAAACAGTTCGTGGACAACATCGAGTTCTCGCCCGAGGACGCCGCGCGGACGGAACTGAACTTCCTCACCGAGGTCACCGAGGCCGCCGTCGAAGCGGGGGCGACCACGGTGAACATCCCCGACACGGTCGGCTACGCGATGCCGGAGCAATACGGCGGCGTCATCCGCCATCTCCACCAGCGCGTCGGCCAGCGCGCCATCATCAGCGTGCATTGCCACGACGACCTCGGCCTGGCGGTGGCCAACAGCCTCGCCGGCGTGGCCAACGGCGCGCGCCAGATCGAGTGCACCATCAACGGCATCGGCGAGCGGGCCGGCAACGCCAGTCTCGAGGAATGCGTCATGGCCATCAAGACGCGCGGCGATTACTTCAGGGATGTGCATGCCGACATCGCCGCGAACGAGATCGTGAAGACCTCAAAGCTCGTCAGCCGACACACGAGCTTCGTGGTGCAGCGCAACAAAGCCATCGTCGGCGAGAACGCCTTTGCCCACTCGGCGGGCATCCACCAGGACGGCATCCTCAAGAAGCGCGAGACCTACGAGATCATGAATCCGCAGCAGGTCGGCTGGGGCGAGACGGAGTTGCCACTCACCAAGCACAGCGGCCGCAACGCGCTCAGCCGCCGGCTCAAACACCTCGGCTTCAAGCTGAGCGATGAGGAGGTCAACCGCGTGTTCGTCGAGTTCAAGAAGATCGGCGATGCGAAGAAGTTCGTGTATGACGACGACCTCGTGGCGCTGGTGGAGAGCGAAGCCAGCGTGGTGCGCGAGACCTATGCGCTCGAGCATTTGAGCTTCGTTGGCGGCACGGGTGTGACCCACACCGCCACGGTGAAGCTCCGCAAAGGCAAGGAAGTGAGCGTGGACGCCGGCATCGGCGACGGGCCGGTGGACGCGGTATTGAAGGCCATTGACCGGATCACAGGCAAGCGCGGCAAGCTGCTCGACTACCAGCTCCGCGCCACCACGAGCGGCAAGGACGCCGTGGGCGAGGTAACGGTGAAGGTGGACTTTGGCGGACAAGAACCGATTGTGGGCCGCGGCGCGAGCACGGACATCGTCGAGGCGAGCGCGAAGGCCTATCTGAACGCGGTCAACCGCGCGCTGTCCAACGGCAAGCGGCAGAAGGTGGCGCGGGTGGTGTAGCGCCTGCGGGCCTCATTTCTTTGCCGGCGGTTTCTCAGGCTCCGGGCCGAGTTGCTCTTGGTAGAACTCGATCCTGGTGTCGTCCCCCAGCTTGGCGGCGATGCCGAGCGCGTCGCGCAGCAAGGTCCGGCGACCCTCATAGGCCGTGAATTTCCGGATCAACTGGTCCAGCACGTCGAGGGCTTCGCGCTGGCGGCGGAGTTTGAGCAGTTCGTCCGACAGGCTGAGCGCGACACGGGTGACGGCGTAAGGATCCGCGTAGGTCGCGGCGGCACGGTGGTAGGCTGGGACGGCTTCCTTGGAGAGGCGGAAGGCGCGGAAGAGGTCGCCGAGTTTCTCGTCGAGAATGGGGCTGTGAAGCGTCGCGTTTTGTTTGGTGAGGTAGGCGATGGCCTCAGGCTCCTTGCCGGCGGCAGCGAGGAGATTGGCCTGGCGCAGGCAGCCCCAGGCACGCTCCGCAGGATTGAGAGATTCCAGTCTGGCGGTTTGTTCCTGTGCGTCGAAGAGGAACGGCCTGTAGAGCGGATCGCCCACAACGGTCTGTTGCCAGGAGAGCGCGGGGGTGGCCGAGTAGGCGGACTCGACGAAGTTGTGGCCGCTGAGGAGGCGCTCGGTGAAGGTTTTCGGGTCCATCACGCAACCCAGGTAGGGTTCAAAAACGAAGCCGACGCTGGCGCCGGCGCCGCGGGCGAGGCTGGGGCCGACCCAGTTGTTGAACATGCACCACGCGCTGAAGGAATGGATGTGGTAGGCGATCGCTCCGGGACGAAAGCGGAAGGAGGGGCGATTGAATGAGCCAGTCAGTTCCGGGGCATACCATCCCGCGTAGAACGCCACATCGGTCATGGGATACGCGGCCGGGAACACTTCTTCACGGTCGTCGAGGACGGCTTCGAGGCCCGCCTTACGGACGGCGTTGCAGGCGCTGCGGATGCTGTCGTCGGCCGGCTTGAGGTTCGGGTCTTGCGTGCCGCGGGTATCGAAGTAGGCGCGCCCGAACAGCCCGGTCCGCTCCACCAGGAGGGCGCGATCCACCAGCGCCCGGGCGATGTCGGCGTTGGGGCCATCGAGGCGCGCGACCATGATCATTCGACGGCTGCACGCCGGGAAGAACTCCATTTTGAAAAATGGGTTGGACAGCGGTCCTGCCAGCGGCGCGTCCCGTAATGGCAACCGGGCCAGGTCGCTGTCCACGGCAGCCTCGTCGCGACGGAGTTGGGGCGGAAGCCGGTCGGCGCCCGGCTCGCGCAGGTCGGGGTCGGGGGCGATTTTCAGGGGAACGCCGAAGCAGAGCAGCATCAGCCAGCAGTCGTTGCGCACCGTCTGGCCGAGTGAATCGCGTTTCAGCCAGCCCTGCTGCTGTAGGTGGCGGTCAATCGGGTCACGGAGCGTGTCGTTGAATTCGCGGCGGGTGATCTGGAATGTTTCGGGGCAGTCGAGCAAGAAGATGCGATTGGTGGCGATGCCGCGCCGGTCGGCGTAGTAGTGAGCCAGGTTGACGGAGGCGGGGAGTTTTCGGTTGGCCACAATGAGCATCTGCTCGGACCAGTTGTCGGCGGCGCCGGCGGTCGCGGTGACGGCCAGCAGGAGCAGAAGATTTTGAAGGAGGTGACGCACGGCAGAATGGTCAGACTTCCACCACCAGCCCATCGTAGGCGAGACGGACGCCGGCTGGAAGCCGGCTCTCGGTGAGGGCGTGGTCGAGTTCGTGGCTGATGTGGGTGAAGTAGGCGCGGCCGGGCCGGACTTGCTCGACGACGCCGAGCGCCTCGTTCACGGTGAGATGGGCCAGATGCGGCTGGTGGCGCAGGGCGTCGAGGACCAGCACGGAGACGCCCCGGAGACGTTCGATGACGGGCTGGGGGACGGGTTTGCAGTCGGTGACATAGGCCAAGCTGGTGGTGTTGTTCTCGAAGAGGAACGCGGTGACACTGGAGCGGCCGTGCGGCAGTTGCAGCGGCGTGACGCGCGTTGAACCGAGCTGAAAGGGCTGGCTGTGTTCGATGGGGACGCCGTCCAGTTGCGGCCAGCCCGACTGGCGCAGCGCAGGGTCGAACGCGTGGGGGAAGATGCGGCTGAGCATCTCCAAGTGCTCGCGGGCGGCGTAGAGCGGCAACGGGCCTCCTCGGCGGACGCAGAACCGGCGCACGTCATCGAGGCCGAGCACATGATCGGCGTGTGTGTGGGTGATAAAGACAGCATCCGCATCACGGACGTTGTTGGCCAGGCATTGGCTGCGGAAGTCCGGCGGGGTGTCCACCACAACACGTTTGTCCGGGGTCTCGACCAGCACGCAAGGGCGGAACCGTTTGTTGCGCGGATCGGACGAGGTGCAGACCGCGCAGTCGCAGCCGATCATCGGCACGCCCACGGAAGTGCCGGAACCGAGGAATTTGAGGCGGAGGGTCATTTGCGTTTGAGTCGCGGGACGCTACGGGGGGCGTTGAGGCGTGTCAAGCACGCGGCGCAGGCCCAAGCGGAGGAAAAAACAAAGAGGGGCCGGATTGCTCCGGCCCCTCTTTGTATAAGAAACTACTGGCTGACTTACTTGCTGGCCAGAGTTCCGGCTTCCTCGAACGGCCACACGACCGGAGGATCCATCACTGCCTCATACTTCG
>DYDC01000032.1:10587-15889 GCA_020718125.1 Methylacidiphilum sp.
CGAACGGCCACACGACCGGAGGATCCATCACTGCCTCATACTTCGGCAGGAACCACAGGATGCCCTCATAGAGGCCGGCACCCAGACGAGCGATGCCAAAGCCGGCACCCTTCATGATGCCGAACAACACGCCCGCACCCGCATCCCGCTGCTGCGAAACAACATACATCTGCTTCGGGATTTCGAGCCAGAACGTGGCAACATTCGTCCAGCCACGGATCAGTTTGTTGATGTGATTGTCCGGCTCCTCCGCCGCTTGGGCGGGGGTTGCCAGACCCAGGACACAGATGGCCGCCAGGCCAGCCGCGAACATGCTCAGTCGCTTCATAGACTTTATTAGCTCCACGGTTTAACTAGCTTCGCACGGTTTCTTCGTCTGGCAGGGGTGGCGAAGCATTACCCCACCGCACAGATTCACATACCTTGATACGACTCCTTGCCTGCTTTTCGGCGCGTAGATTGCAGCGGACTGCCGAGGCTGTCAAGCCTTGTTTCACGCCGCAGCCCCGGCAGCCGCGCGCAAATCCTACGCCTACTTGCTGGCCAACGTGCCAGCTTCCTCGAACGGCCACACGACCGGAGGATCCATCACTGCCTCATACTTCGGCAGGAACCACAGGATGCCCTCATAGAGGCCGGCACCGAGCCGGGTGATACCGAAGCCCAGGCCCTTCAGCGTGCCGAAGAGCAGGCCCGTGCCCGCGTCCCGCTGCTGCGAAACCACATACATTTGCTTCGGGATTTCGAGCCAGAACGTGGCGACGTTTGTCCAACCACGGATCAGTTTATTGATGTGGTTGTCCGGTTCCTCGGCGGCCCGCACCGGGCTGGACATTCCCAGCACGCAGATGGCTGCCAAGCCAGCAACTGTTATCATCATTCGCTTCATTCTGAATCACCTCCCTACAAAAGGGATTTAGTCAGTGTGCGAAGAATATGAGCGCCCGCTCTTTTTGCGCAAGAGTTTTTTTCAAAAATATCCGGGCACCCAGCCGGGGCGTGTTGGCCGCCAGGCTCCCCGCGTGGAGATGGAACTTCCGCCATCTGCTTCGCCATGACTGGCCGACGGTTGTCACCGTTCTCTGGCCCAGGCATCCACCCTCTCTGCACAACGCCGGGCCGCCGGGCGGTAACCCTGTCGGTGTGGAGTCCGAGGACGACCTACGGAACCACGAAGTTTCTGCCAGTGGTTGGATCCTGCACCAGTGTGCCCGGGGCATAACCTGTCACGTCCACCAGCGGCCCGCTTGGGTTATACGGGCTTCTCACGAACCCAGGCCGGTCGGTCCTGATGCCCAACGGATAACCGCCTGAAGGCGGAGGAGGCGCGCCGGGCGGAGGTGGTGGAGGAGGAGGCATTGAACGCGCCTTCCTCTCATCGTTGGAGTCCACCGCGCTGCCCACGAGCGCGCCCGTGAGCGCGCCGGCGCCCGCGCCGATCGCGGCGCCCTGCCAGCCGCCCACCGCGCCGCCGATGGCTGCGCCACCGAGGCCGCCGTAGCCGGCGCCTTGTTCGGTCGCCGTGCAGCCGGCCAACAAAACGGTCACGACCATTGCGATTCCTATTGCCAGTTTTTTCATGATCATCTGCTCCTGCTCAAGTTATCGCTGGACGCGCCGCAGACCAAGACACGGCGGCCAGAACTCAATTCTCAACGCTGGCCCTTTGGGGGGCTTTTCGGATATTACCGGCGCACACTAAATCCCCCCTCTTCAATCCGCAACCGCCCCGGCCTGTCGCCGTCTAGCGCGTGGCCTCCAGCCAGCGTCGCACTTCCGGCGCCTTCGGGTCATCCGGCTGCAACTGAAGGAACCTGATGTAATGC
The DNA here is from genome assembly GCA_020718125.1 of Methylacidiphilum sp. GTDB lineage: Bacteria > Verrucomicrobiota > Verrucomicrobiia > CAIQCK01 > CAIQCK01 > JACRKA01. Next base: position 12,414 of record DYDC01000032.1, read on the forward strand.
GCGCGCGCCTTCTCCTTGGTCTCGGCGCGCATCGAGTAAACCTGGGCGAGCGCCAGGTGCGCCTTGGCATGGCTGGGTGCCGCCTGCACGACCGCCTCCAACTGCGGCCGGGCACGATCACAGTCCCCCTGCAACGACAGATTGAGCGCGGTCTTGTAGGTCGCCGCCACGTCCAGCGGCTTGGGCGGCGGCAACGGCGCCGCCGGCGCGCTGGCCGGGGTCGTCGGAGCTGCCGGCGGATTTCCCGCGGCGGGCTTGGTCGTCACCGGTTTCTTTGCTTCCGGTTTTGCCGCGGCCATCGTGGCGGCGGTTTTCAAGCCGAGGCGCGCCCGCACTTGGTTGGCTTCGGGCGCACTTGGAAACTTTCGGAGGAAAGCGTGGTAGATCTGTTCAGCGTTGGCGCGCTGCTTGAGCTGGCGTTCCTGAATCTCCGCGAGCCGCAGGTAAGCCGATCGCTCCTCCGGCGCAAGCTCAATGAGGCGCCGGCAGGCCGCCACCGCCACGTCCATCTGGCCCGATTCCGCGGCCAGCGCGGCGATGCGCCGCACCGCGTCCGCCATCTGCGGCTGCAATCGCGCGGCTTCCTGATAGCTCTGCAACGCCGCGGTTTTCCGGCCCTGTCGTTGCAGGTAATCGCCGAGGCGGAAATGGGCGGCGGCGTTCAGCGAATCCAGTTCCACCGCGCGCGTGTAGGCGTCGCCGATCCGGTTCGCGTCGTTCTGCTGCCGGTAAACCTCCGCCAGCCGCAGCGCCAGTTCCGACGCCTCGCGGTTGCGGTGCGCGCCGGCCAACTGGTCAATCTGGATCCGCAGCGTGGCCGCTTGCAGGTCCGGAGGCGCCGCCGCGGCCGGCGCAGCCGGGGGTGTCGCCGGCAACGCAGGCGCGGGTTTGGCTGCGGCAGCCGCATCGGTTGCCGCGGCTGCGGCCGGCGCTCCGGGCACGGCGGGCGTTGCCATGTTCAAATCCAACTCCAGCCGCCGGGTCGCGCCGGTGACAGCAAACCGGTGGGGCGACTCGGGCGCCATCCGGGCATAGAGCCGGTAAAACTCCAGCGCCCGCGCCTTGTCCTTGAGATCGGTTTCATAGAGCCGCGCCAAGTTCAGGCATGCGGGCGCATACTCGGGCGCGAGCTGCAGAATCTGCGTCAACCACGCCTCGGCATCGCGCGGCCTGCCCCGGCGGTGCGAAATGACCGCCAGGTTGTTCAGCGCGTCGAAGTTCCGCGGCGCCACCTCCAGCGCCGTGCGCGTGGCGCGGTAGGCGGCGTCGAGATTGTTCAGGTGGATATACGTCGCGCCGAGAAACAGCCACGCCGGCACGTTGCGCGGGTCCAGCGCCACGCTCGCTTCGAGTTGTTCGGCGGCGGTCGGATAATCCCGCTCCACGCAGGCGGCCAGGCCGAGATTATAGCGCGGCGCCGGGTCGTTCGGGTTCACCTCGATCGCCTGCCAGAACGCCCTGGCGGCGTCCGCGGGTTTTCCGAACAGGTAGAGCGCCTGGCCGTAGAGGTTCTGCGCGCGGCTGTCGCGCGGCAGGTCTTGCGTGACGCGCTCGAGCAACAAGACGCCGCGGCTGATGTCGCCTGCGGCCAGCGCCTCGGCCCCGGCGTTGACGCGCTGTTGCGGGTCACTCGGTCCGCACCCAGCGGCCCACACCAGCACAACCACAACCACGGCGGCGGCGGTCAAAACTTTTTTCATGCGTAACGCCCGATTGCCAGCTAACATGACCGCGCTCACACTGTCAAGAAAGCCGACACGTCATGCGCCACCGGTCATCCATGCCGATCGCCCTTCTGGCCGCCGCCCTTCTGGCCGCGGCGGCAACCGCTTTTGCCCAATTGGTCGCGCCCCGCGAGGAACCGGGCCGGGCTACGAGAACCGCTCTCAGCCGGGTCGTCATCGCGCGGGACCCGCAAGCTGTCCGGTTCTACGACCCACATCCCGACCGCGTCCGCCGGCTGGTCGAGCGCGGCATCCTGGAGCTGACTCAAACCACCTCGCTGGCCGCCGCCTGGGGCAAGTTCGTGCGGCCGGCCGACATCGTCGGCATCAAGATCAACGCCGCCGCCGGACCGACCCTGAGCACCCGGCGCACCGTCGTGGAGGCCGTCGTCGCCGGCCTTCGCGCGGCAGGCGTGCCGTCACACCATGTAATTATATGGGACCGCTCCGCCGACGACCTCGTTGTCGCCGGCTGGGACATTCGCCGTGAAGGCGAAGGGCCGCTCTGCTACGCCACGCTGCCCCACGCCGGTTGGGATCCGGCCACCTACTACCAGAACCCGCACGTCGGCATGTTGATCTGGGGCGACCACGAGTTCGGTTCGCGCCAGATCAGCGAACGCAGCTACTACTCCCGCATCGTCGCCCAAACCGCCACCAAGCTCGTCAACATCGCCGTCCTCATGGACAACCGCCACGTCGGCCTCAGCGGCTGCCTGCACAACATTGCCATGGGCTCCGTGGACAACAACCGCCGGTTCCAGACCGAGGCCCTTCACTACGACCCGGGCATCGCCGAAATCTGCGCCCGCCCGCCCATCCGCGACAAACTCGTCCTCAACATCCTCGACGCCCTCATTGCCCAATACGCCGGCGCGCCCACCTTCCAGCCCGAGGCCGCGTGGACACCCGGCGAGATCTACCTCAGCCGCGACCCCGTCGCCCTCGATGCGCTGGGGCTTCAGGCCATCGAACAGCGCCGCAAAGCCGCCGGCATCCGCGCCGTCGGCGAGCGCGCCCGCCATGTCCGCATCGCCGCCGAGATCAAGGCCGGCGTCGCCAACCGCGCCAAGATGGACATTGTCGAACTCAAACCGTAGAATGGGACCCGCGCCATGAATCCTCTTTTGCGAATCCTCACCCCCATCGCCGTCATCGTCGTCGTAGTCGTCGCGTTTCTCTACTACGACCGCACCCAAGCCGCGCGGCAGGAGGAACTCCGGGTCTCGCTTCGGAAGGAGTTCACCGCCGACCTCGTGGTCGCGCTGGAAAAGGCCCTCAAACCGCTCAACGACCAACTCGGCCTCCTGCAGCCTGATTTCGGACTGCCGGCCGTCTCGCTGCTTTCCCACAACAACCTCATCCCCAAAGGCGCCGGCCAGGTCGAGGTTTTCAACCTCGCCAGCACCCCCGCCTACAGCGATTCCAGCGGCACGCGCGTCACCGGCGAGATCTACAACGGCACCCCCCGCCAGTTTGGCCTGCTCACCATCGCCCTCGTCGCCCTCGACGCCCACGGCAAGGTCCTCCGCCGCCAGCCGGTCATCTTCACCGGTTTTGCCCCGACCGAGCGCCGCGCTTTCGACATCACACTGCCACTCCCGATGAGCAGCTTCGCCGCCCATCGCTTCGAGTTGGACGCTGCGCGGTAGGTGGCCGGAAGCCGGGTTACTTCGCCTTGACCTCCGTCCAGTAATCAATGGGGGCACCGAAGTGTTTCTCCACCGCGTCGAGTCGCAGGATGACGTCGTT
>DYDC01000033.1 GCA_020718125.1 Methylacidiphilum sp.
GTTGGCCGAGACGGTTGCGTTCGCGCCGGAAGATTCCGGCACAGTGGCGTGCCCGATCACCCGCGCCGCCGCGCCGGGCCAAACGCCGGTCTTTAGCGGCGGGCGCGCCATCACTGGCTGGCAGAAAGCCGGAGGCAAACTGTGGAAGGCGCAAATCGCCGACGCCGCGTCGGGTAAATGGCATCCGCGCCAGCTTTTCGTCAACGGCCGGCGCGCTGTGCGGGCACGGACGCCGAACGACGGTTACTTCCGCGGCGACGGCCCGCTCGCGCCCCTGACTCGCGACCGGAAGACATGGCAGCCGGAGATGAAGATCGGGTTCAAGTTCAAGGACGGCGACCTGAAGCGTTGGGACGACCTCGATGATGCGAATGTCATCGTGTTCCACTCATGGACGGCGTCGTGGCATCACATCGCCGCGCTCGACGAACAAGCGCACGCCGTCCGGTTCACCAATCCCAGCGGCTGGCCGCTGAGCTATTGGGAGAAGGAACAGCGTAACCACGCCGAGAACTTCCGCGAGTCGCCCGACTCGCCCGGCGAATGACATCTCAGCGGAAAAACAGGCGAGCTTCTCTACTGGCCGAGACCCGGCGAAGACATGAAGAAAGCCGAAGTGGTCGCGCCGGAGGCGAATCGCTCCTTGCCGGCATGACGCTCGCCGTATGGCAAGAGGACATGGGCCAGGACAAACACTCCGTCGCCGCTGACCCAAGGTTTGGCAGCGTCGCAAAACGCGATTTTCGGCTGCGCCCTGCCTCCCCCGCGCTCAAGCTCGGCTTCCAGCCGATTGCCACAAGCACGGCCGGCCTTGTCGGCGACGAAAAATGGGTGGATGCGCCAAAGAAGATTCAGCGTCCGCCGACGGTCTTCGCGACGTTGGCCCCAGCCTCACAGTCACCGCAGACGGCCAGTTGCTCGCGCGGAAACAGCCGTTGGCGCAGGTCCCGGTTGGCCAGTGGTTTCACGTCGAGGCTCGCTGCGCGCTGGGCCGCGAGGTCAGCGGCAGCTACGACCTCGCGGTGAAGCTGCGCAAAGGCGAAGTGAAGAAGTTCCCCGGGCTGCCGTGCGGCCACAAGGAATTCAACCAACTCCGGCGGTTCGGCTTCATGAGCAACGCCAACGGTCCCGCGACCTGCTACGCGGACAATGTAAAGCTGACGACAGCGAAGTGACGGCGGAGGAACGGCTGCGAACGCGGCTTACCGGCCCTGGCGGACTTTTTCTTTTTTCGCATCGCACGTCTCGCGGAGCTTCTGGCGTTCGGCGACGAGTTGTTGCTGGAGTGTTTCGAACTGCCCGGCATCGCCGGCGGCGCGTGCGGCGGCGATTTTCCCCTCCATGACGATCTCCAGTTCGGCGATCTTCGCCTTGTAAACGGTGTCCACCTCTGCAATGCGCTTCTTTTGCTCGTCAGTGACCTTGCGCTCCGGTCCGGAGGTCTTGTTGAGCCGCTCCATCGCGAGTTCGAAGGATGATTTGATGGCCATGAAAAGGTTTCCTGTGCGGCGCTCAGAGTTCGACACTCACGTCGCCATCCTGCACCACGACCTTGACGGTCTCGACGCGGGCGGCGGGGTCATGCTTGCACTGGCCGGTGGCGACGTCGAACTGCCAGCCGTGCCGCGGACAGGTGATGTGCGCGCCGTCGAGATCGCCCTCGCCCAGCGGGCCGCCCTTGTGCGGGCAGGTGTTGTCCGTGGCGTGAAAGGCGCCGGCGACGTTGTAGGGCGCGAGGTCACGGTCGTTGGCGGTGACAACCTTGCAGCCTCCGGCCTTCACTTCATCCACTTGCGCGACTTTGACCGAGGCCATGTTGTTCTCCCGTGGCGCGGCTGCCGGCGCCAATCATTTCATCGCGCCGCCGTCGGGCGCCGAATCGCCGGCCAGCGCGCGGGCGCGCTCGCGGTATTCGATCCACCATGCACCCCAGATGCTGACCTCGTAAAGGATCATGAGCACCGCGCCCATGACGAGCTGGGTGAAGACTTCGGGCGTGGTCAACAGCGCGCCCGCGACGAGCGCGAACACGATCCAGTAGCGGCGGCCTTTCCTCAAGCCGGCGTGGCTGAGGATGCCCATCTTGACCAGCGCGAGGATGACCACAGGCGTCTCGAAGGCCAGTCCCATGCCGAGCATGAACCCGCACACGAACGCGACGTATTCGCCGACGCGCCAGAAGGTGACGTCGAGGTTCATCCAGCGCGCCCAGGCAATGCTGACCATGAGCGCCTTGGGCATCACGTAGAAAAAGCAAAAGCCCGCGCCGACGAAAAAGAGGCCGCCGCCCATGGCAAATGCCGGCCAGAGGTAGCGCTTCTCGCGCCGGGTCAGCGCGGGCAGGATGAACTGGCCGATGTAATAGAGGATGAACGGCAGCGCCAGGAGCGTGCCGGCATAGACCGCCAGCTTGATGGAGAAGATGAAGACCTCGCCCGGCCCGATGGTGTAGAGAAACTTGCTCGGCTCGAACCCGCTGACCGTGATGGCCTTGGCGATCTGTTGGGGACAGGCAGCCTCCAGGAGCAGCCGGTTGAGCCGGACAAGCGGCAAGCCTTTTGGTTTTTGCTCCAGCAGTTCCCGCACATCGTCGGTCAGGGGCGTCTGCGCGAAACGCTTGTCCGTGTGGATGCACTCGCTCTGGAGCGCGTTGTTGAGTTCATCCACCAGCGCGGTCCGCAGCGGCTTGGGCGGGATTTTGGAGGTGTCGCAATCCTGCAGTTGTTTCTTCAGCCCGGCGGAAAGTTGCTCCTGCAGGTGGCGTGACAACGGATCGGAGCCGCCCTTCAATCGCTCGACAAGGGTCTTGGAATCCTTGAGGTCGCTGAGCTGCAACAGCGGCATCTTCTCGATGACTTCCGCGACCCCGTGCAGCGGCCATTCCAGCGCGGCCATGATCAGCGGCAGGCCGTAGAACGTGACGCACATGCAGATGAAAAGCGCCGCGAGAGACTTGAGGATCGTCCACCGGAGGTCTTCGAGGTGGTCGAGGAACGGTTTGGTTTCCGCCTCCTCCTCGTTCCCCAGATTCTGGTTTGGAGGCGGCTCTGAAGACGGCTGGGACATGAGCAGTCGTGAATGGCGCCCGGCGCCCGCGAAGGCGGGACGGCCGCGCTAGCCGGTGGGGCTTTGGGGTTTGTCCGGATCGGAGGCCGAGGCCGTCTTTGGCGGCTCCTCACGCTTCGGCGGCGCGATGTCCTCGCTGGCGGCCTGCGAAATCTCATTCTGCATGTCGCGGGACGCCTTCTTGAACTCCTTGATGCCCTGGCCGAGACCCTTGGCAAGCTCCGGGAGCTTCTTGGCGCCAAACATCAACAGCACAACGAGCAGGATCAGGATGATCTGACCCATGCCCAAATCCCACACTGCAAACGGCACGTTCATGTCTTGATTCTCCAGTTTTCGATGACCGGCGAAGGCTACGGCGCGGCGGGCAGAAAAGCAACCCCGATCCGGCGCGCTCGACGCCCGATGCGTCTGCCAACCCATCCGCCAGCCGCCACAGAGCGGCTTATTGCCCGGTGATGATGAACTCGCTGCGGCGGTTCCTGGACCAGGCTTCTTCGTTGTGGCCGGGGTCCATGGGCTTCTCCTTGCCGTAGCTGATGGTCTGCAAGCGGGCGGCATCCATGCCGGCGCTGATCAGATACTCGCGGCAGGCCTGCGCGCGGCGCTCGCCCAGCGCGCGGTTGTATTCCTCGGTGCCGCGCTCGTCGCAGTGGCCCTCGATGGTGATGATGTGGCGCGGGTTTTCGCGCATGTAGGCGGCCATGTCGTCGAGCTTCGGGCGCTCGCTGGGGTTGACGACCGCGCTGTCGAACGCGAAATAGACCGTGTCGGCGGCCAGCCGCGGCGGCTGGTTGCGCTCGCCGAGCATGCCGGATCCGGAGCGCGGGGGCATGCTCAGAGGCTCGGTGGTGACGGGCACGCCGCCTTCCATGCCGGGGCCGGGGCCGGGCACGGCAGAAGGCTTCTTCTTACAACCCACCATGCCGCCCCCGAGGACGGCCATGAGGCAAATCGCGCTGAACTTGATCATCATTCGGGTCTTCATATTTTTCTCCTAAGAAACTGATCTTTATCCCGCCAGTCCGGCGGTGCTCCACTCATGGCCTATCGCGACCACGCGGGCGTGAAGCAATCACCCAGCACACTCAAATTGCGATTGAGTTCTATCGCCCGCCCACTGAATGCGTCAAGGATATAAAGCGACTTGCGCCGGTTGACCGCCTTCGTGAACACGATGTGCCGTCCGTCCGGCGCCCACGTCGGGTCCTCGTTGTCGTGGCCGTCGCCGGTCAGCATCCGCTCGTCGCCGCCACGCGAGTTCATCGCGCCGATCTGGAACTGTCGGCCCGCGCGCACCGTGAAGCAGATGTCGGGCAACTCAGGCGATGCGGTCCACGCCGCCCAGTCCGGCTCGGTGCGATAACCGCCGAAAGTGACCCGTCGCGCCTCGCCGCCACTCCCAGGGGTTACATAAAGCTGCGGCGAACCGGCGCGGTCGCTCACGAAACAAATCTGTGACCCGTCTGGCGACCAGCACGGCGAGGACTCGGCCTGCTTGGTGCGCGAGAGGCGCGTCAGCGAGCCGTTGGTGAGGTCTTTCACGTAAAGCTCCGGGTTGCCGTCGCGGCTGAGGACCAGCGCCAGCTTCCGGCCATCGGGCGAAATGGCGCCGCCCGTGTTGAGGCCCGGATACGACGCGATACAGACCAGCGCCGGCGCGTTGATGTCGCGGACGAGATAGACGTCCGGCCAGCCGCCGCGGTAGCTGGTGAACACCAGCGTGCTGCGATTCGGCCCGAAACGCGGGCGCACGGTGAGGACGCGGTCGTTGGTGAGCCGCTTCACGTTCGCGCCGTCGTAGTCCATCACGTAAAGCTCCTTTTGCCCCGAGCCGTTGGCGATGAACGCGATCTTGGTCTGCGCGATGCCGCGCTTCTGCGCTACCTGCCGGACGATCTCGTCGGCCATCTGGTGCGCCACGGCGCGGGGATTGCCGTCGCCGCCGCACGTCTTCTGGAAGACCGGCGCCGAGACGCCGCGGCGATACACCGTGCCGTTGAGCGACGCGCCCGAGGCCGTGCCGCGCACGATGAACTCCGCGTTGGCTGGGGCGACGTAGTTGAACCAGTCGCTGCGCACCAGGTCGCTGGCCAGCACGCTGGAGATCTGTTGCGCCGCCGACGCGTCGCCGCCAAACGGCTCGATGCCGATGGCAATCTTGTCCGCCACGCCCTTGGTGACGCGCACCGTCGGCGTCTGCGCCGTCACCAGGGCAACGGCCGCGCCGAAAACAAAAATGCTCCACATCAATCGCTGCTTCATAGAAATCATCCTCGCTGCTCAGCCCCGTTTGTCCTGGGGCTTCAATTCAAATTCGACCGGTATGTCCGCATAAGCGCCGTTGCCCAATCCTTGCGGCAGCGGCGCGAGCCGGCGCACTGTGTTTACCGCGGAAAGCACCGACTCGTCCATCACAACATCGCCGCTCTTGCGGTCGAACCACACGTTGGAGATCGTCCCGTCGCGCTGGATGCGGATAAACACGACACAGGACATGTGTCCCTGCAGCGACGGCTGCTGCCACGACTCGTCCATCCGTATCTTGATCATCGCGTAATACCACCCGAACTGCGACGGCAGCCCGCCCAGACCCGCGCCCGGACCGGGGTGGCGTCCGATGCCGTTGCCGACGCCCGGCCCGCTCTTGCCGCCACGGCCCGCGCCCCGGCCCGTGGCCGAACCCGCGCCGCCTTCGCCGACCATGCCGAGCACCTTCGACTTGAACCCCGCCGCGTTGAAACTCTTTCCGGTGCCGCCAACCACCTTGCCCTTGCCGCCCTTGACGCCGCCGACCACGCCCTTGGTCGTGGCCACCTGCCCGCCGGCCTTGGGCCGCGTCACGAGTTTCATTGATCGCTCCACATTGCCCGTTTCGGGCTTCTTCGCCTCGACCTTCTTCGCTTGCGGTTCGGGTTTCGACTGCGGTTTGACCTGCGGCTTTGGCTCCGGCTTCGGCTTCTCGATCTTCTTCGGCGGCTCAACGGGGACTTCGGGCTGCTTCACCTCCTGCTTCGGCTGCGGTTTCGGCGGTTCCGGTTTGACCTGCGGCCTCGGTGCGGGCGCCACCGGTTCGCTGACTTCAGGCGTCGTCGTCTGGCCCGATGGAGGCGGAGGTGGCGCCGGGTCGTCCGGCGCGCCGGGACCGGCTCCCTTGTCGTCGCCGCCTCCGCCGCTGCCCGGTGTCTGGCCGTCGCCCAGCTCGACCCACACGGGCCGCTCAGGTGACGTCGGCACAAACGCCGCCAGGAACAGCGTGCCTCCGATCAACCCGACGTGCAGGATCGTCGAGACGGCGAAGTTCCGATGCAGATATCGTTTGTGGCTGTCCTTTCTCATGTTCAGCGCATCTGGCCTTCGCTCAACGCCACGATGCCGACCCGCGTGATGCCGCAGCCCCGCAGCACGTCCAGCACCTGCACAAACTTCTCGAATTGCTGCTCTTTGTCCACTCGCACGAGCACTGCGGCATCGGGCGTCTCAACGATCAGCGCGCGCATTGAGGTCCGCAGCGTGTCGAGGTCCACCGGTGAACGGTCAATGTGGATTTGCCCCGCCTTGTCAATGCTCACCGTCCGGCCGCGCGGGACCTTCTGCTGCTCGGCCTTGGCGGCCTTGGCGAGATTCACGCCGATGGCCTGCTCGAACAGCGGCGTCGTGATGATGAAGATGATCAGCAGCACGAACGCGAGGTCCAGCAGCGGCGTCACGTTGATCTCCGCCAGCACGGACAGATGTTTTTTTGAAAAACGGCGCATCGCCCGGTCACTCCCGCACAAACTCGCGCTCCAGCGCCCCGGATAGTTCGCTGGCGAAGTTGTCCATGTCCACCGTCATCGCGCGGATGGTGTGGACCAGCCAGTTGTAGCCGAACATGGACGGGATGGCCACGAGCAGGCCCGTCACCGTTGTGATGAGCGCCGCGCTGACGCCGGGTGCCATCGTCGTCAGGCTCGCGTTGCCTTGGATGGCGATCTCGCCGAACGCGTCCATCACGCCCCAGACCGTGCCGAGCAGGCCGAGGAATGGCCCGCCGCTGACCGCCGTCGCGAGCATCACCAGCCCTTGCTCCAGCTTCAACCCCTGTTCCGCCACCGTCCGCTCGATCACCGCCTTCACGTGGTCCATCTGCTTGAGCGTGATGGCCTCCGTGGTCACGGTGGCGGTCAGGTTCAACGTTCCGCCGAGGCTGACGGGGGCGTCGCCGTCGCTGTCGTTTCGCGTGTAGCTGCGCAGCCCTTTGCAGGCCGCGAGATAGATTTCGTAGAGCACGCAGCCCTCGACGCGCACGCGTTGCTCGAAAAGGTCGAGTGGTTTCTTCTCCGCGCGGAATGCCGCGAGGAACTGGCGGTTCAACCGTTTCGCCCGGCCGACCTCGCCGAACTTCGTGAACATGATCGTCCACGCGAAGATCGAGAAGATCATCAGGATGGCGATGATGACTTTGCCGGGCAGGTGCGCCTCTTGGAACGAATACATCACCGATGCCACCGGCAGTGTGAGCACAAGGTCGGCAATCATATTTCGACGGCATTATAAGCAAAGCGCCGCGATTTACAACGCCGTTGATGCGCCGTGAGAACAACAGTTGCAATCTGCCGCGGCTTCTGACAGATTCTGCGGCCCCGGCGGCGGAGTAGCCAAGTGGTAAGGCAGGAGTCTGCAAAACTCCTATACGTCGGTTCGATTCCGACCTCCGCCTCCAATCTACCTTCTTCCGGCAGGCCAGCCGTTCGAACCGTCGCGATCACAGATCGCTTCATGATCGTCGCTACCAGTGGAACATGCTTTCGAGGCGCCGGCGGTATAGCCGGCCGATGGCTGCGGGGGAGAAATCGCGCCGGATATCCGCCGCGGCTTGTCGGCCGAGTTGGACGCCCCAAGCGGGATTCGCGACCAGCCGCTTCATGAAATGGGCCGCGTGGTCCACGTCGGCTTCGGCCCAGAGTTCGCCTTTGGCGTAGGACGCGTGGCTTTGGTCGAGGGGCTTGAGTTGGCAGGCGACGGGGCAGCCGTTGCGTTCGTTCACGTATTCGGCGGTGGCCGACCAGTGGGTGGAGATGACGGGCTTGCCCAGATACATGGCCTCGGCAACGGAGAGGCCGAAGCCTTCAGAGCGGTGGAGGGAGACGAAACAGTCGCAGGCGTGCTGGAGTTCATAGACCTCACGCCGTGACAGGGTGTCGGTGATGAAGCGGCAGTTGGGCACGGTGCGCGCCGCTTCCTGCAGGCTGACGAAGTCCCGGGGATTGTTTTCCGCGCCGAGGACTTTGACAACAAGGGCGGTTTTCGACGAAGGATCCGGGAACGCTTTGCGGAAGGCGGCCATGACGGCCTGCGGGTTCTTGCGGGCTTGCAGGGAAGTGAGGTCGAACGCGAAGAGGAAAAGGTAACAGTCTTCAGGCAGACCGAACCGGGAGCGATGGTTGCCGGTGGGGACGGGAAATTCGATGGCGTGCGGCATCGTCAGGACCGGCACGGGGACTTTGCGCGCAATGGCCTCGGTGGTGAAGCGGGACGGCGTCCAGATTTCATCGAACGGGCGGTGGTATTGCGCCCACGCGTCGGGGAACTCGGCCAGTTCCCATGCCCAGTAGGCGATGTTGTATTTGTCTTTACGGAAGGTGGGACCGTAGTGGTCGTTGAGATTGGGCCACTGGAAGGGGAAGAGGTGGAACACGTTCACCAGATGTGGATTGTGTTCCGTGAGGCGGCCCGCAAATTCCTCGTCCCGCCAGCGATTGGAAACGGGAAACTTGGATTGGATGAGGGCCGTCGGGATGTCGGCAGCCTGGGCAGCCCGCGCGGCGCAGCGGACGGCTTCGCCGGTGCCGCTGATGTTGAGGAAGTAGCCGATGAGGTTGATGCCGGGATTCCAAAGTTTGCGAAAAGCCTCCGAGTCGAGACGGACGTTCCTCTTGGTGAAGTCAAGCAGCGGCTGACCGTCGAGGTGGATCGTGTGGAGGCGCAACCGGCGGTGTTTGAAGTAGCGGAGACGATGCTTTTGCAGTCTGGCCCACAGTTGCGATGGGAATGGCCATGAAGCGAGCGCCTTGCCGAGCCAGGCGAGCAGGTTGGCGGCGCCCACACCGGTAAGGGCAAGCTCGATCTGGAGGTGGCGTGATGCGAGGCCGGCGGGAAGAGCCAGTTCGATTTCGAAGGCTCCATCGTGCTGTGACTGGTGGCGCGCGAGGGAGCGGCCGTTGCAGATCACGCGCAGGCCGGGCGGACGAGTGAGGTTCGCATGGCTCTCAACAACGCGCACCAGCCAGCCGGCCAGCGCGACCAAGCCGTAGCGCTTCAACGGCGCGTCGGATGGGTGCGGTTGTTCAAGCTGGCGCAGCCTCTGGGCGAAACAGTCCTCGTCCGCGTCCACAGCGTTGGCATGTTTCAGCGGGATGATTCGGCCGGTGATCTTCAATGTCCTGGCAGCGGTGTCTTGGAGGTGCTTGAGTTGGATGATGCCGTTCTCATAGGGCAGGCACGCCGAGTCGTTGTCTGTCTCGTCAAAACAGATTCCCCGATACGACCCGAAGTGCAAAACCGTTTTCATGCGTTCACCCGCGCAAGCTGGAGCTTGAACGGCCCCAACCTGAACCGCAAGCGCGGTTTCACGGCGCATCGTGCTTGCAGCCCCTCCGCCGGAGGGGTGGGAGGTGCCAGCCGTTTGCCCGATTCTTGCTGAATTCTGTGCTTGGACTTTCATACGCCTCCCGGCGTAAAATCCCGCCGTGACACGTCCAAGCCAAACATCCGCGCAAGAGCCGCATTTCCTCATCTACACGGCGGGCTATAACTGTGCGGACTATGTGGAGCGGTGCCTGCGAAGCGTCGAGTCCCAGACTTACAAGAACTACACCCAGATCATTGTGGATGACGCTTCTACGGATGACACGTGGTCGAACATCCAACGGTTCGAAGGAACGCAATCTATCGCCCGCCGCAACGACCAGAATCTCAAGTGGACACAGACCGCCCTCCGGCATCTCCACCCCGCCGACGAGGATGTCGTCGCCGTGCTTGATCTCGATGACTTCTTCGCCTGCGACACGGCGCTGGAAACCTTGCGCAACATCTATGTCCGCAACCAATGCTGGCTGACTTATGGCAATTACTGCGACTGTCGCCAACTGCCCAGCACGCGCCTCGCCCGGCTGATCCGTCGCTGTCTCGGCCCCCTCGGAAAGCCCAAGGGCCTCTGCCGGCAACTGCCCGCTCACATCCTCGCCGAACGCGCCTTCCGACAGATGGATTTCACCACCAGCCACGTGCGCACCTTCAAGGGATTTCTCTGGAACGCCATTCGTCCCGAAGACCTTCTCGACTGGACGGGTCACTACCCACCCATGGCTGGTGACGCCGCCACCATGTTCCCCATGCTCGACATGTGCGCTCCTAGCAAGATCGGCTTCGTCCCCGACGTGCTCTACGCCTACAACACCGCCAATCCCCTCAACGAGCACAAGATCAACTTCCAACTCCAACGGCAACTGGAACGCTGGTTCCGCCAAAAACCGCCATACTCCCCTCTCAACGGGCATTGAAAACACTGCGGCGCGAGTGGTCTTGGGGAATCGTCTGGCACTGTCCTGCCTCCGGCCGGCCGGATTCGTAGGAGGCGGCAAATGCAGACGATTTCACCGGCGACGGGATGCCCGATTCTCGCGCAGAAGTCCAACACACCACTGCAACCACTTGGATGCCGCTGCCTCGATGCCATACACCTCAAAAAGCCGGGGCCGCGCCTGAAGAACGGTTTCCTCGATGCGCGCGTAGTTCCGGGCTGCAAGAGCGATTCTCTCGCTCCAGTCCTCCCCCTCTCGCGCCAGAAAGCTGTCCGGCAATCCAATCAGCCCCAGCGCTCGCCGATGCTCCGGTGTGTCGCTCGCCAGGAACGGAAGCCCCAGCCCCACGCACTTGACCAGACGGTTCGCATTCTTGGCCGCCGTCTCCTCGGTCAGCGCCACCGGCAACAACGCCAGATCGAACCCGGTCAGTTGCCCGTCAACGCGCTTCACGTCATACTCGACATCGCCGCCCCGCGTGATCGTGGTCACCGGCTGCGCCAGACGGAGCGTTCGCAGACCCCAGAGATTCTCCGGGCCGCCAAACCACACCAGCCGGCCTCCCCACGGACGGCGCGGACGGCAAACGTCCCGGTCCAGAACATCCACCGGATTGTCGAAAAGAAAAGCCTTCGGGTGAACAACCCGCAGCTTTTCGCGGAGCAACTCCGAGCCTGCGCTCACCGCGTCGGTCATCCGGAGGAAACGGCGGATTTTCCAGTTCCGCGCCGCAGACATGATGAAATCATTGTCGTCCAGATCATACAGCACCAGCGCGCCACGCCTCCGGGCATTTCGCGCCTTCAGGAAAGGATGCCTCTTCTGGCACACATAAACGTCGCAATCGCTTCCGCCGTTCATCGAGGTCCGCACGCCCAGCAGGTCCAGATAGTCCGCGAGCATCCACGCGCGCAGCCGGGAACTGGCCCGCGACAGGTCCTTGCGCGTGTCAAACCGGACTCCGATCTCCTCCACCGGTTGGAATAGGCAGACCAACCACACGTCAGTGAAACAGACGGAACCCTGCGCCTGCTCCGGCCCGTGAAGCTGAACCCGCAACATGCCGTCCTGAGAAACACCGGGCAACTCGAAGACAAACCGATGCCGCCCCCATTCGGGAGAAACCCGAAACCGCCACTCGCCCACGACGCGGCCCCTGCCGGCTGCCGCGGCGTCCGTGGCGACGACCGTCACCGTGCATTCCGGGTTTCCAATGACACCGCGCGCCACCAAGCGCAGCGCGAACCGCCGGGACAGTCCTTCCCGAAGCGCGACGTTCTGCTGGAGCCAGCCGCCGCCCGGCGCGTGATGCGCCGCGAACTGGACGGCGTGCGACGAATGCGGGAGGCCCGCCTCGTTGAAATCAGGAACCGCGATCCGCTGCCACCACGCCCCGGCGCGCCCTGGCGCCACACATTCCCAACCCGCAATGGCACCGGGCGATGCCCGGGCGAACCCGCCGTTCGTGATGAGGTTTTGAGAGGAGAACATTCTGCTCCGGCGCCGCCATATACCAGACCGGCCCGAGGCGCACAAGCCAGGCCACGGCTACTGGTAATCGTAGCCGATATGAAATGTGATGCGCCCGTCGTCGAGTTTGCGGATCTGCGTGATGAACACCGGCAGCCCGCCGCCCAGAAACGAGCGGCTCGGCGGCGTGGTGTAGGACGTGAAAGCGTTGTTGGACGCGCTGGGATAGGGGACCGAATGCAGGTAAACCCGCGGCCCCATCGGCCCCTCGACGCCGTGCGATTCCTCCAGCGCCGGCCGTTCGCGGACCACGCGCCAGATGAACAGGCCCTCGGCGGGCAGGCTTTCGTCGAACCCCTTCTTGCGGCGGTTCTCGAGCAGAAAATACTCGCTGCCGTCGGAGCGCGCGAGGACCTTGAAACATTCCGTGGTCGAGCCTGCGACCGGCGCGAGGATGAGTTTCTGTTTCACCGTGGGATCAATGACGGCGGGCTTGAGCCAGCCGAGCTGGATCTTGCACCACGCCGAGAAATGCCGCGGCCGGGGGCCGGGCACATGGTTGGACATGGCGCACCAGACGCCCGCGCCCTCCGAACCGGGATTCTCCGGCCGCGCATAAAGGTCCGGCAGCCCCAGCATGTGCCCCAGCTCATGCGCGAACAGGCTGACCGGACTCATGCGCGCGCCGCCCTCCTGGCAGATGACATACGGCCATTTCCTGCCGCGGTAGGTTGTGTTGCCGCGATGGGGCCAGTAGAGGCTGCCGCGGCTGATCAGCGGGACGCGGGCGCCCGCGTGGATGAACAGCAGCCCGTCGGCGTTGTCGAGCGCGTTGGCACCGTGGCGCGCGAGCACCGCGTCGAGCGCCTCGGTGAAAAACGCCGTCTTCTGCGCCGCGCTCGTGCCGGGCAGGTAATCGGCGCGCTGTTTCGCCGACTGCACCGGCCCGAACATCCGCCCCTCAAACCGCAGCGCGCCGCAGGACTGCTCGCGATAGTAATCGTTGACGCTGCCCTGCGCGGGCTGGCCGGTGGCGTTGTTGCGGTTGCGGTAGGCGCCGACGCTGAACAGCGACTGCTGCCACGCCGCGTCCGTGATCCGCGGGTTGCGCTTCACGTCGGAAAACTCGACCAGCACCACAGCCAGCCGATACACCGAGTTCGACCAGAACTTGCGGTTATACCAGCTCATCTCGGCGGCCCCGGCGGCGGGGTTGGGGGCGAGCACGAGCGTCACGTCAAACTCGCGGTCGCCGCGCTCCACCGTCACCTTCATGCGGTCGCCCGGCCGCTTGTCGGCCAGCCCGTCGGCGAAATCGCTGGCGCGGAACAATGGCACCCCGTCGAACTTGAGCATCCGATCGCCCAGCTTCAGGCCCGATTTCGCGGCGGGAAGATCCGGAGTGAGCCGGACAATCTTCAGGCCCTCGCCGTCCTTCGGCTCCGTGAACCGCACGCCCACCAGGACGTGCTCGCCACTGAGTTGCAACGGACGGCTGACGGCCGCCAACGTCACGACGACATCCATTGGCCGGCCGCCACGTTTGAAAGACACCCGCACACGATCGCCGGGCGTCCTGGATTGGATCGCCTCGCGCAATTCCTCGTCGTTGCTGATGTCATCCCCATTCACCCGCACCAGCACATCGCCGCGCCGCAGACCCGCCTTTGCCGCCGGCGAATCCGGATCCACGTCCTCCACCACCGGATGACCGTTGCGAACCGGCGCGGCCTCCACCCCCAGATAACCAGGCTGCCCCATCCGCACGGCGCGCTCCTTGCGAACCTTCGTGGTGATCGCCTGGGCAACCGTGCGATAGCCGGACAGGTCGGGCGGCGCGCTCGTGGTCGTGTTGGCGGGAGCGGCGCCCAAGGCCAACTGCGCCATGAAACACAAGCCGAACCACAGCCCGGCAGACAATCGGAGAGAATGCGCGCTCTTCACGCGAAAACAAATATCGCGCCGGGGCCGTCCCGTCGAGGCGCAATGCGCGCCCGCCTCATCGCGGCGCATCCGCGGCCAGCATCCAGACTTCCAAGACGCCCTTGTTCTCGCTGAGACCGCCGGCGTTGACCCGCATGAACAACCGACCGCTGGCGGGACTGACAACCATCCGGTCGCTGCCGAGTTGAAACAGCTTCCCATTCGCGCCAATGCGACCGACCAACGACTGGTTCCGCAGCGACGCGCCCAGCGCGTTGTCGAGCGAAGACGACCCGTCCGCCGTCGCCCCGCCGGAGAGCGCCGAGCGGCTCCACTCGCCCCGCGCAATCACGCGATAGCGCCGGCCCTGCTGCAAATCCAGCCCGCTGTCCTGCCACGGTTTGCCGCTGTCCATGCGCGCGGGCTTCGGCAGCATCGCGCCGCTGCGCAGCCAGCGCTCGGTGACCAGCCACCCCGCGTCGAGCGTGGCGGTGATGCGGATGTCGTCGAAGATTGCGATCGTGTCCAAGCCGCCGCGCAACATGATGAGCGGCAGGCTTTGACTGAGCGAGGCGGACTGCGGCGGCGTGTCGTTGAGCCGGGCACGAAATTGCCGGCCATCGGCCGTCATGGTGACGACAAACGGTTCGGCGAGGCGGCCGAGGTCAAACTCGCCGGCCCAATCCGCGCCGGCGCGCAACACGAACTTGCGGTCGCTCCGGATCGCGGCGATCTGGCTGCGCAACCCGTTGGGCGGCTCCGAGTCGGCCCACTGGGCCAGCCCGATGGCCGTGAACCCCTGCGCGGGCGCGTTGAGCCGCGCGGCGACCTCGACCGGCCCCGTGACGATGGCCCGCCACAGGAGCGGGGCGGCGGCCATGTCGGCGGTGGCCAGCGTGCCGTCGGCGACCTTCCAGTCATTGGCGCTCCCGCCGATTGCACGCCAGTCAGCAAGCTGTTCCGGCTTGGAGAAATCGTAGTTGACCTCGATGCGTCCGCCGACCAACGGCCGGACGCGGCCTTTGAACAACGCGGCCATCCGCGCGGCGGCGTTGAGCGCCGCCTGCTGGTGCGCGTTGAGCGGCTGGCCGCTCCAAAACGTGATCCTCGACGCCAGCATCGGGTCGAGATCGAACGCGGCAGTGAAGTGCTTCCGCGCCTGCGGCACGAGCCGGATGGCGCGCGCCAGCACGCCAAGGCCGAGCTGTTCGTCTGCGGAGCGCGCATCCGCGGCGCTGGCAAGCACGGCGTAGAGCGATGCAGAGTTGAGATCGCTCCACGGCACGCGTGCAGTGACGTTGCCGAGCTTGGTCACAATCAACTCGGCCGGACTGGCGGCGGTGATGGCGCCCGAAACGATCACGCCGTTGCGCAGGAAAAGCGTTACAGGACCGGGTGGTTTGGCGGCGCCGGCGGTGAGCAGACGTGTCTTCAGCGCGGGCAGGGCGCGCAACTCAGGCGCGTCAAGCTGCGCCGCAGCCTCGTCAAACTGGCCCGAAGCGAGCAGGCGCAAGGCGTTGTTGGCGGCCGCAGTGTCGGCTGCGGCAGCCGCAGCCGAGGTGACGGCGAACGAGACGTAGACAATGAAGATGACGATCCGCTGCAAGATGGCGCGACCTTAGCCAAACCAGCCTGCCCGCACAAGCGCGGGGCGCACCAACGCCGCAGCATTCGGGATCGTGATGAGTCGCGGAGCGACGACCAGAC
>DYDC01000034.1 GCA_020718125.1 Methylacidiphilum sp.
GGCGGCGAGCGCACTTTGCGCTTGAGACACACGCCGAGAGGGGCTTCACTCCTGCCATCCCGTGAACAATCCTCAACCCGGTCCTCCATCCGGCCAGCCGACGGCCGGCCCCGGTCCGCGTCCGCCAGCCGGTTCGCAACGGCCACCGCCCGGCATGATGGAGCCTCCACCCGGCCCGCCACCGCCCCGGCGCTCGCTCGGCTACTTCCTGCGCGGCTCGTGGCGAATGCTGACCGAGGACGAGAAGCGCGTCGTCCGCGTCACGATGTGGCAGTTGCTCGCCGCGCGCCTCGTGGCCGGCGTCGCGCTGGTCGTCGTGGCGCGCCAGTCTGGCGTGCTCACCGGCGCCCTCATGCAGTCCAGCCCGTGGCTGACGGCCTTCTGTGTTTTTTTTGGGCTGACTCTGCTCAGCGTGCCGTTGGAGTATTATCGGAATTACTGGGCCGAGGTCCTGCGCGAACGGCTCAGCAAGCTTTTCCAGTTCCGCATCTTCGAGTTCATGCAGGCCCAGTCGGTGGACTTTTTCCTGGGCCGCAACCCGGGCGAGTTGATGCGCCAGTTGGGCAAGGCGGCCACCGCCGTCCAGTTCCTGCTCTGCGACACCGTCGTGCTCGCGCTCTCGGACATTCTCTTTCTCTTCGCCTATGTCGCGTATCTCTTCACGTTGAACTGGCAGCTCACGCTGTTGCTGCTCGCCGCGTGCAGCGCGATCCCGTTCGTCATCGTCTGGTTCATCTACCCGACGCTGGAGCGCGTCTCGTTCGAGCGCAACGAGCTGGACAACGTCTATGGCGGCAAGATGTTCGAGGGCATCATCGGCGTGAAGGAGATCCAGCTCAACAACGCCCAGGGCTGGATCATCCGGGACATGCGCAAACTGACCGAGGACCTCATCGGGCGCGACCTGCGCGTCGAGCGCTGGGAAGGCATCAACCGCCAAGTCACCTCGCTCATCGGCACGCTGACGATGCTGGTCATCCTCGGAGCGGGCAGTTGGCTGGTCATGACCAAGAAACTCGCCGGCGGCTGGCCGGAGCTGTTCGTGTTCTACACGCTCGTGCCCAGCGTCTTCTCGCTGCTGGTGTCGCTGTGCAGCACCTCCGCCCGCTACACCGAGCTGCGCCCGCAGGTTGCCGAAGGATTCGACATCCTGGAGACGCCTCCGCGCGTCGTGGACCGGCCCGACGCGCGCCCGATGCCGCCGCTGCGCGACAAGATCGCGTTTCGCAACGTCACGTTCGCCTTTTCGCCGGACTCACCCCCCGTGCTTCGCGACCTCAGCTTCGAGATCGAGGCGGGCCAGCGGGTCGCCCTCGTCGGCCGGCGCGGCTGCGGAAAGAGCACCATTTTCAACCTTTTCTGCCGGTTCCTCGAAACCGAAGACGGCCAGGGGGTCGTTGAACTCGACGGCGTGGACATCCGCCAATACACGCTGGCCAGCGTCCGCGCCCAGTTCGGCATGGTCACCCAGAAGCCGTTTTTCAAACAGGCGAGCGTCAGGGAGAACTTGCTGCTGGCCAAACCCGACGCGACCGAGGAGCAGATCGTCCGCGCCTGCCAGGACGCGCAGATTCACGACGTCATCCAGCACAAGTTCGACGGCCAGTGTTCCGGCTACGACACCAACGTCAACGCCTTCAGTGGCGGCGAGCAGGTCTCGATCGCCATCGCGCGGTGCTACCTGCGCCAGCCTTCGATCATCCTGCTCGACGAGCCACTGGCGAGCTTGAGCGCCGACGTCGCCAGCGACCTGTTGATCAGCCTGAAAAAACTCGTCCACGGCCGCACCTGCATCATCATCTCGCACGCGCTGCAGGCCGTGGCCGACGTGGACAAGATCTTCGTGCTCGGCTACCGGGACGAGCGCCGCGGCCGGCTGGTGCAGCAAGGCGCGCACGCGGAGTTGAAGAGCCAGCCCGGTTATTACCGCGAGCTTTACGAGAAACAAATCCTCAGCGTTTACTAACGGCCGACGTTCGGCTATCAACGGAGCCGTGAACGCGTCCAGCAAGACATGGGAAACACTCTGCGGCGGCGTGCTGGCCGTGGCGCTCGCGTTCACCGGCTGCGGCAAATCGTCCTCCGGCCCGGAAGAAGCGCCCCAGCCCAGGCGCGCGTTCTACCGCGGCTACGGTTTCTGGTTCCAGGACCTCGTGCAGCGGTTCCAAAAGACCGCCAATCCGGCCGGCCAGCCCAAACGCTACGAGCTGATCCGCCTGCCCGACTTCGATCCGCTTGCGCCGGAGCTTTACCAGCAGACCGCGCTGATGCTCTCGTCGGTCTATCCGATGACCGAGCTGTCGTTCGGCGCGCGGGCCTCGGAGATGCTCCAGGCCGTGGACGTGCTGGTGGCCAACACGGCGTGGGTCGAGGAGTTCGCGCGCAACGGCTGGCTTGCGCCGTTCGATGAAGGCACGCTCGACCCGATCCTGCGCGAGGCGGGCGTCGAGCCGGTCCGCGCGGCCGGCAAGGGCGACGATGCGAAGTCGCCGAAGATCTACGGCATCCCGATCACCCGCGCCGCGGACCTGCTCTTCTACCGGAAGAGTTACTTCAAGGACGCGGACGAGGCCCGGCGGGCGTGGCTGGCGGGAATGGCCAAGGCGTTCCCGCCGAAGATCCCCCCGACCATCGCGGCGGACGGCCAGGAGTTCTACCGGTTTTTCCTGCCGCTGGTCTGGAGCCTGGAGCCGGGCTGGCCGCAGCAGACCAACAACACGTTCCTTGTGGACACGCCCGCGGCGCGGGCCGTGCTCGGCGCGCTCCGGCGGTCCGTGCGCCTGACCACCTGGCCATCGGCAGCCAAACGGATGCCGTATCTGGTGGACCTGAAACAGCAGGTCAACAACTTCGCCGCCACGCCGCGCCCGTTCGAGCCGGCGCCCGATGCAGGCCCGCTCACGGCGCCGCCGCCGACTGCATGGCAGCTCTCGGTCTGGGCGCAGCGCATCCTGATCACGCCGTGGGGGCCGCCGGCGCCGTTGGACGATGTCGGCTTCTTCCCTCTCTCGGTCTCGACCAATGCCGCTTCGCGCGGTTACTCGCTGCTGGGCGGCAAGTGCATCATCTGCAGCCAGCAGTTGTCGTCGCCGGACCCGGGCGCGCAGGCCGCGCGCGAGGTCGTGACCGAACTGGTGCGGTATCTGTTGTCCGAGCCGGGCCAGCGCACGCTGTTTTTCGACCAGTTCGAGGTCCCGGCCCGCCACAGCCTGCTGAAGTCGTTGAAGGACGACGACGTGGCCGCGGTGTTCGGCTCGCGCCGCGAGTGGTGCGACTACGAGGCCTACGTGAACGAGGTGCGCGCCGGCACGCGCCAGATGGACGAGCGCAGCCGGCGGCTCGGCCGCGAGACGCTGGCGATGCTGCGCGCGATCGAGGCCGCCGTGGAAGACGCGGCGCGCGTGACGGTGCGGCCCGCGCCGCTCTCCATCAACCAGACGACGCAATTGGACGGCTTCCTGCACCGGGTGCTGGCGCCCGCGGCCGGCCCGCTCATTGACGAAGCGACGGCGGACGACGCGGCCGCCACCGCCAAGGCCGAGCGCCGGTTTGTCGAGCGGTCGCTGGCGGAGCTTCAAATCCTGCTCGAAGCCGAACAGCGGTTCATCGCGGCGGGCGCTGTGACCGCCGGCGCCGGGAAGGCGGCGTCACCATGAGCCTGCCCTCACCACCACCGCAAGAAACCGGTCGCGTCCAGACGACGCTGAGCCGGCGCTTGTCGCGGCATTTCATCGCGTTGAGCGTGGCCTTCGGTGTGGCGGCGTCGCTGTTGATCATTGTGGCGTTCCGGTTCTTCCACCCGCTGCTGGTCAGCCTGGACCAGGACTGGACGCGGCGCGAGCTGGCCTCGATACGATCCGTCGGCGGACTGGAGACCGCGGCGGTGACCGACCAGTTGCTGGCCTTGTTTGACCGCGCGGCGGAGCAACACGTGATGTTGTGGAGCGAGGCGCGGCACCATCCGGAGCTGGCCTACGCCCGCCTGTTCAACAACGTCAACGGCGAGATAGCCACCGTGTATCGCGACGGGCTGAGGTTCGAGGACCTGCCCGAGCCGCCGAGACTGGAGTGGGACCGCGCGGTCTATCCTCCGCGCATCCAGAACCAGATGGCTTACGAATCCATCCAGCCGGTGGCGGGGCCGCGCCACACGTTCCACGAGCGGCGGATGCTGCTCTACCGCGAGAGCTTCGGGCGGGTGTTTCCGATTGCAGTCCTGACGGTCGGCTTCAACACGAAGCCCGTCAACATAGATCTCGCCGACGAGATCGCGGAAAGCTGCCTGGGCAACCAGGTCATCCACGGCGCGAAGATCATCGAGGGCTGGCCGTCCGGGCGCGTGTTGGTGGACGGCTCGTCGTTGGTGCGATACTCCTACGACTTGCGGGACCTGGTGCTCTACCTCGCCGATGTCAAGAAAGGCACCGACAACCTCCTCAGCATCACCGTCTTTGACCAGAACGGCGTGCCGTTCCTGAGCGAGCTGCAAACCAACCCCGCCTTCCAGTTCACGACGGGGCTGAAGGGAAACCCGGCCCTCGTGAAGATGACCGCCCACGTGCGGCCGCGGCAGGCAGGCCCCAAGCCCGGACCCGCTGATGCGGAGGCGGCGCAGGCCTACGACGTCTTCACGCCGGTGTTCAACCACGGCGCGTTGCGCGGCATGGTCGCGTTCGGCCTGCGTGGCCAGGCGCCGCTGCTCGGCGCGTTCCGCGAGACCATCCACAACGTCCGCCGTTTCATGACCACCACCACCGTCATGCTCACTACGGCGATGATCGCCGCCAGCGTGTTCATGGCCCTCCGGCTGCGCCGCCGCATCGCCCGGCCGTTGGAGGCCATCGCCCAAGCCGCGCGTGATTTCGTCCGCGGCAAGCCCACCGACCCGGCCCACCAGCGGCGCGCGGCGGAACTGTTGGGCGTGGACCACTACTCGCGCGAGTCGCGCCGGCTCTCCGAGGCCTACGCGCACATGGTCGCCGTCATCCAGCGGACGCTCGAGGAAAAGGACGACGCCTTCACCGCCTTGGCCTCAAAGGACAAGCAACTGTTTGCCTCCCAGCGCCAGTCATTGCTGGGCGTGGTGGCGGCTGGCGTCGCGCACGAGATCAAGAACGCGATGAACCCGGTCAAGCTCCGCGCCGAGCGGATGCTGATGGCCCACCAGATGGGGCGCGACCCCGGCCTGAAGGAGGGCCTCGATCTCATCATCCAGAGCGTCGGCCGCTGCGCCGAGATATCGAACAAACTCAGCGCCTTCGCCCGCCCCGCCGACGCCGGCTCCCACTTCGCCTACGACCTCAACG
Organism: Methylacidiphilum sp.; assembly: GCA_020718125.1. Lineage (GTDB taxonomy): Bacteria > Verrucomicrobiota > Verrucomicrobiia > CAIQCK01 > CAIQCK01 > JACRKA01. The sequence continues at coordinate 5,307 of DYDC01000034.1, forward strand.
AGGCGCTCCGCGACGCGCTCACCATCACCCAAGACGCGCTCTCCACCTCGAAGATCAACGTCACCACCCAGTTCGGCCAGATCCCGAAACTCAAAGGCAACCCGAAAGAGATGCAGCAGGCCGTCATCAACTTCCTGCTCAACGCCAAGGACGCCATCCTCGAAATCTGCAAGGATGGCAAGCGCGCCGGCGGCAACGTCACACTCGCCACCACCGTCAACGGCGACATCGTGGAGTTGCGCATCACCGACGACGGCCGCGGCATGAGCGACGAAACCAAGAAGAAACTTTTCGTCCCGTTTTTCACGACGAAGGAGCCGGGCAAAGGCACCGGCCTCGGCATGGGCATCAGCCAGAGCATCCTCCAGGCCCACGGCGCTGACATCCGAGTCGAGAGCGAACCGGGCAAAGGCACCACCATCACCGTCCGGCTGCCCGTCTCCGGCCAGTCGCTCGCGCCGAAGTTCACCACGACCGTCTTCGGCCGCCCGGTGGTCAAGTGACCCCGAAACGGCTCCACGCGCCGTCACGTTCCACTTCCGCCTCGGCTGTCACCCGATCGAGCGTTCCTCACAGCGGCGGCGCAGGATCCGGGCGACGGAATCCTCCGGCTGCGCCTGAAGCAGCCGGCCGTAAACGGCGGCGGCGCCCGCGAAATCGCCGCGCTGGTAGAGATCAAAGGCCGTCGTGGTGTCGGTGATCCGATGCCGCAACGCGTCGTCGAGGTCTGCGGCGAGGCCGAGGAGTTCATAGACCAGCGTGCCCTGCGTCTTGCCTTTGACCTGGACGAGATCCACGGGCCGCGCGGCGATCCGCTCGCGGGCGGGCGCCCAGGTGTCGGCGGTGATGAGAATGCGGGTCCCGTAAAGCTTGTTGAGTCCTTCGAGCCGGCTGGCGAGGTTCACCGCGTCGCCGATGACCGTGTAGTCCATGCGGTCGGCGCTGCCGACGTTGCCGACGATGACCTCGCCGGTGTGGATGCCGATGCGGGTGTGGAACTGCGGTTTGCCGGCTGCGCGCCAGAGGGCGTTCATGTCGCGCAGGAGACACTGTTGTTCGAGCGCGGCCGTGCAGGCGTCAAGGGCGTGGGCCGGGTTGGGCCGGGGCGCGCCCCAGAACGCGATGATGCCGTCGCCGAGGTATTTGTCCACCGTGCCGCGGTGCCGCAGGATGCTCTGGCTCAACGCGCCGAGATACTCGCCGAGTTGGGCCAGCAACGCTTCGGGCGGCAGCGATTCGGCGATCGGCGTGAAGTTCGCAATGTCCGAGAACGCGATGGTCAGGACATCGCGGTGTCCGCCGAGCCTGGCTTCCGTGCCGCTCTGGACCAGCTCGCGCACCAGGTCGGACGGGACGTATTTCTGGAACGAACGGAGGTTGGTCTTCATCCCCTCGACGGAGCGCAGCAGGCGGTTGATCTCCCTGATGCGGCTGCGGGTTTCCGGCTTTGGCTCCAGCCGCAGGTGGCCGATGGCGGCGGCGTCGTCCGTCACCCGCAGCAGCGGCACGGCAACGGTCCTGGCGACGATGAAGATCGTGACGCACGCCAGCGCCGAGCAGGCCAGCAGGATCGCCAGCGCCCAGCGACGGTTGGCCTCCACATGGGCCATCACGATGGCCTTTGGCAGCACCATGCCGATGATCCAATGCGGCGAGGCATCGCCGGACAGGAATGAATGACTGGCCATGTAGAACTCACCGGCCAGCGCGAACTCGTGCAGCGGGGGCGTCTTGGAACCACCACGGTCGGCGGCAATGAACCCCGGCAACAGTTCCACGAAACGGTCATTCACCGTCGAGTGGGCGGCTGCAGGCGAATCGTGGCGTTGGGGTTGCGCCAAGACACGCCGCGCGCCGTCGTGACGGGTTTCGATCACGAAGACCGCGATGCTGGTTTCGCGCTGGACGCGGCCCAGGAACTCGTTCATCGCCCGCACGTCAAAGTCGGCATGCCACACGCCGAGAAGATTGCCCGCCGCGTCGTAGGAGGGTGTGGCCAAAGTAACGCCGGGCACCTCGCCGCGGCCGTCGAGCGGCCAGAAGTCGTAGGCATCGGTCCAGACCGGCTTCCGTTTCTCCTTCGCCAACCGGTAATACGGCCGTGTGCGCGGATCGTAGCCGTCGGAGGGCCGTTCACCCGCCGGCACGAGCCGGCTGTCACGAAACTGGTAATCCCTCATGCCGGGATTGCCATCGGGCAACGGCAGGTATTCGCGCGCCGTGATCGAGCCGTCGGGAGGCCGGTGTGCCATGACGTAGCAGCCGGTTTTCTCGACGCCGAAGCCGAGGCAGCTCAAATCCTGGTTCACCTCGACCGCGACGGGCAGGTAGTTGCGGATGGCCGCGAAATCCGCGGGTGAGAAAGCGCCATCGGCCATCAACTGCTGGCAGACGCGGTTCTGATCGGCCGCCTGGTCCACGAGGTGGAAGAGCCGCAGTTGCGCGCGTCCCAGCGTCTGCTGCAGGATCTGGCGGCCGAGGTCCTCGACGTTCTTCTGGCCAAAGTAGTAGGACAACATGCTGACGACCGCCACCGAGCCGACCAGCAGCGTCAACATGATCGCGCCAATGGCGAACCGGAACGTGACCGGGCCATGCCAGAGTCTGGCGTATGTGCGCGGTGTCATTTCGCCAACGGGGCATTACTCGAACCGGTGCGGCTGTCCGGTGGCTGCCAGCACGGCGCTCCAGCCGGGACCGTCCGGGTCGAGGCGTTTCTTTTCTTTCATCAGCAATTCGATCGGCACATGGATGAACCGGTCGTGCAGGAAACCGATGACCAGGCCGGTTTTCCCCGCCATCGCCGCGTGGGCCGCGTGGCGCGCAAACAGGTCGCACAGGATCGAGTCCTCGGCATTGGCCGGGCTGCTCCGGATGAAGTAGCTCGGATCGAAGTAGCGCATGACGAGCGGGATTTTCTCCGCCTTGAAATGGGCCTCGATGCGCTCCCGCAGGAACGGGCCGATGTCCGCCAGCCTCAGGTTGCCGGAGGCATCCCGCGCGGCTTCCGTTTGCCCGAGCAAATCCCGCCCCGCGCCCTCGGCCACCACCACGAGCGCGTGGCCCCGCTTCAACATGCGCGCTCGCAGCGCGGCCAGAAAACCGCCGTCGCCGCCCAGCTCGAAGGGCGCCTCCGGGATCAGCGTAAAGTTCACGTCCTGGCTGGCGACGGTGGCGCCGGCCGCGATGAACCCCGCCTCGCGGCCCATCAGCTTCACCAGCGAGAGTCCGTTCTGGACGCTCCGCGCCTCGGTGTGCGCCCGGTCGAGCACCCTGGCCGCCTCCTCCACCGCCGTGAGGTAGCCGAACGTCCGCGACACGAACGGCACGTCGTTATCCACCGTCTTGGGGACGCCCACCACCGCCAGCGCGTGGCCGCGTTTCCGCGCTTCCTGGAACAGCGCGTGGCCGCCGCGCTGCGTGCCGTCCCCGCCGATGGTGAACAGGATGTCCACGCCGCGCCGCATGAGGTTGTCCACCGCCACACCGGTGTCCACCGGCCCGCGCGAAGTGCCCAGCACCGTGCCGCCCTGCTGGTGAATGTCGTCCACAAACTCTGGCGTCAGCACGATCGGCTCCGCGCCGCGCGCCGGGTCCAGCCCCTGATAGCCGCCCCGGAAACCGAGCGCCTCCTTCACGCCGTAGGCGTGATGCATCTCGAGGAAGAGCGAGCGGATCACGTCGTTCAAGCCGGGACACAAGCCGCCGCACGTCACAATCCCGGCCCGCGTCCGCTTCGGGTCGAAGAACAGCTTGTCGCGCGGGCCGGCCAGCTCAAAGAGCAACTCCTCCCGCGGCGGCGCGCCGGGCACGCGGACGATCTGCGCCGGAATGCGCGCGAGGTCGTTGACCGCGCGCCGAACCGGCGACGGATACCGGGCCTCTCCAAGGACAGTGACGTTCATGCGCCAGTCTCTTCACCCGCCCTGGCCTCCCGAACCCCAGGGCGGCGAAGGCGCGAGTTCCAGTGCGCCGACAGGATGCGGCGGATTGCCCCAATGGTCAATAGATTCCCTCGGCGATCTTCCTTCCAATGGCTCGACAGCCGATGGTGTTTGTCGTTACTCTGCGGCGCGGCAGGTTCGCAGCCAAACCCAGAGGTGCCCTATGCCAAGCGACATCAAAATCCTCCTCGTGGACGACCAGCGCGAAAACCTGGTCGAATACGAGGGCATCATCAAACAGCTCACCGACTATCACGTCCACGCCGTGGACAACAGCGCCGAGGCCATCGCGCTCTGCCAGCGCGAGCGCTTCGACCTGCTCATCACCGACGTGCGCATGCCCGGCAAGAACGGCGACGAGATGTTCGGAGAGATCAAGAAGTTCCTCCCCGACATCCGCTGCATCGTCATCACCGGTTTCCCCGGCCAGGACGCGCCGATCAATTTCCTCAAGCTCGGCGCGCACGACTTCCTGTTCAAAGCCGAGTTTGGCCCGCAGACGATGCTCCGCGCGATTGACAACCAGGTCCAGATCATCAACCTCTGCCGCCAGACCAGCGCGCTCCAGAGCCAGCTTGCCGTCTTCCAGAAGACCATCCAGGACATCATGGCCACCGTCCAGTCCGTCACGCGCCTCTCCCGCGCGCCAGAGCTGACGATGTCGCTGCACAGCTTCGCCGAACTGGCCGCGCTCATCTCGCAGGCACCCGCCGCGGCCATCTTCCTGCTCGAACCCGACGGCCAGTCGTTGATCGCGCGCTGCGCCGTCGGCGTCGAGCCGAACCCGACGCCCGTGCCCATCGGCAAAGGCCTCGCCGGCCGGGTCGCCCAAGCGGGCCGTCTCACCGCCCTCTCCCGCGCCGAGGCCGGCAACTGGCCCGGCGACGAGATCAGCGGCTCGGTCGAGGCGGGCCGCAAGTCCGCCCTCGCCGTGCCGCTGGTGGCGCAGAATACCTGCATCGGCGTGCTCGAGCTGTTCGACAAGCCGCGGTTCGAGCCGCAGGACATCGAGCAGCTCTCGCGACTCGGCGCGCTCTGCGCCTCCACGCTCGACCTGGTCAATGCCGCGCAGATGGCCGACAACCTCCTGCTGCGCGCCCTCAAGCTGGCCACCGAAGCCGCCGCCGCCAAGCCAGGCGCGGCCGGCGACGCCGCCAAACAGGCCCTGAGCGGCATGGCGGAGACCGTGAAGCAGATTGACCTCGTGGGCAGCGGCGGACGCGCCACCGCCATTGCCGAGCAGATCCGGCAGGTCAGCGAGTTTGGCCCCGCGGCGGCGGAGTTCTGCGACAAGCTCCTTGCCAGCCTCATCGCCATGTTTAGGCGCCAGCGCGAAGCCATGCCGGAGATCAAGATCTGATCGCCACCGAGAACCGACCGGCTCCATGAGCGATCCACTTCCATCTCCCTTCGGCCAACTGAACCCGGCGGAGTTCCTGAAAGGCGCCACCGGTAAAGGCGTGAAGGTCGCCGTTGTGGACAGCGGTGTGGACAACAAACATCCCGACCTCGCCGGCCATGTCAAAGACGGCGTCATCGTGGATGAGGCCGGCGGCCAGACCGCGTTCAAGCCCTACGACGGCCAGGACGCCGCGGGCCACGGCACCGGTTGCGCGGGCGTCATCGCCCGGATCGCGCCCGAAGCGGAGATATACAGCGTCCGCGTCCTCTCCTGCATCGGCGTCGGCGCGGACGGCTACAAGTTTGCCGGCGGCAAACCAAAGCACATGATCGTCGGCGTGGACTGGGCCATCGAGAACTGCCAGGTCATCAATCTCAGCAACGGCCTGTTGGTCAGCGAAGGCGGCGCGTATGCCGAGACTTTCCAGAAGCTCGTCGAGAAGGCCTACTACCGCGACCGCATCCTCGTCGCGGCCGGCGAAAACCAGGGCCTGCCCAGCTACCCCTCCGTTTTCTCCAACCTCATCAAGGTCCATTGGGCCTCGTTCAAGGACGCGCTCCAGTTTGCCTACCAACTCAAACCGAAGACGTTCACCGAGTTCATCGCCAACGGCAGCTACGTCAAGGTTCCGCAGCCCGGTGGCGGTTACATCTACGAGATCGGCAGCAGCTTTGCCGCGCCGCATATCAGTGGTATCTGCGCGCTGATCCTCTCGAAGTGGCCGCAACTGAAGCCGTTCGAGATCAAGACGCTGCTCTACTCGATGGCGCAGAAAATGGCGCCCGCCGCGCCGCCAGGAACGTGACGTGCCCGGCGGCATCAAACCAGCGGCAACCGTAACGCCTTCCTCGCCGCATTCCGCAGGTTCCGGAGCGCATTGAGAGCTTCTTCTCCCGCATACCCCTCCGGCCACAACGCCCGCGGCAGCAACGGATCCAGCGTCACCGCCGACAGCCAGAGTTTCCGCGCCGTGGCCAGAGCCTCGCCAACCGCCGCTGTGGAAGGCGCGCGCTTATTCCAACTGGCGGTCTGCTTCTGGCAGTGCGCGATCAACGCCTGATAACGCCGTTGGATCGTCTCGAACTTCCACGCCCCACTCACCAATGCGTCATCCCGATAACCCGCCGCGCATCGCGCCTCCAACACGGTCAGCGCCTCCACATCGTCGCGAAACCGTTCAACCGCCTTTGCGATCTCCCTGGGCGAATCCGGGCTGATCCACACACTGTCCTGCAGGTAACCGAACCCGTTGCGCCGCAGCCAGCGCAACAACCGTTGCCGCGTGACCTGCTCCTCCTCCGGGAGATCGAAGACGATGAGATACCAGCGCCCGCTTGTGGGGCGGTTCCAAAACACGATCGGGTCGCGGCCGCCCAGCGCGCCCTGTCGTCCTGTCGCGGTGAGCCGATAGACGATCTCCCGCGCCCGTTGTTCGCGTGTCAGCCATTGGCGTCGCTGGAGCCGCAGCAAGCGTTCGGACACGCGGGCGGCTTCCGCTCCCTCGCCATGTTGCTGGCACCACAACCGGGCTGCAGTCATCACCACCCCTTCACCGATGTCCCACAAGAGCATCGCGATGTGTTCGCCGACAGACATTGGGTTCATACGCATCCTTTCGCGCGATTAAACAACCCGCCGCTCTTATCCATGTATCGCAGATGGATGCTACACCTGTAGCATTTGATTGCGATGCTAATTATTCACTATGGGAACCTCCGGTAACTATTCGCCAGATGAAATTCGTTGTAGGCCGACTCTGTGAGTCGGCGAAACTCTCGATAAATTCGCCGCTTCGCAGAAGCGGCCCAGTGCGCCTGAGAGGGCGAGAGGATAGAGCGGTGAAAGTCCGCTCCTGTGCGGCGATGAGCCGTGCGGTGATGATTCTGCGTCATCAGCGACTCGACGATCTTCTGGCCGTCGCCAAGCTCGACGGTGCATTGCGTCGCCCATGTTGTAATCCACGTCAGGTGGACAGAAAAACCGGAAATGAGGTTGCCGTTCTTCTGTTCCGTGTTTTTCTGTCCCCCGTTTTTCTGTCCACTATCCGCCACGGCGATGTGACGGCTCTCGTAGAGCGGCGGACGCGCGGCGGGCTTCTTGCGCGGCAACAGCAGGTCTTCGGTGCGATAAGGAGAAGCCATGCAAGCTGTCGCTTCACGGCAGTCCTTTCAATCGAAAATCCGAAGTTCGGATTTCAGCATCAGTGTGGCCGCTGGCCGAGGCGTTCGTTCAAGTCCAGGACGTTGGCGCCCTCGGGCGGCTCGTAGATGAAGAGGCCGTCTTCAAGGGCAAGGTTGGTCCTCACGCCGGCGAATTCCAGGACGAGCCGGGGGACGCCGCGGAGATCCGTGATAGCCATGCGATGGATGAAGCCGTCATCCGCGCCAACCCAGAAGCGGATCGAACCGAAGGGCAGTTGGGAGACTCCGGCGGTGACCCTGGGTTTGCCGACGAGTTGGAGGACGCGGCGGCCGGCAAAGGTCTGGGGCGCATCGAGCGTGAAGTCGAGTTGGGGGCGGTGTTTTTGGAGGTAGCTGGCGGGGTTGAGTTCGTTGATCGGATTGACGGAACGTGGGCTTTCGGCGGAGCCGGCGATGGGTCGGTTGAGGTCGAGTTTGAAGATGCCGGTGCGGTTGCCCTGGCTGACGAGCTGCCAGACGACGCCATCGTCGCCGGCGATGATCCGGTAGTTGAGTTCGCGACCCAGCATCTGGGTGATGAAGTCGGCGCGGCCCTTTTCGTTGCCGTCGGGCAACCGGGCGATGCGAACCGTGCCGCTCTGGAGGATGACATTGGTGCCTTGGGCAAGGGTCTTGGTGAAGTTGGCTTGCCACGATTTCGCCGCAGCGGCGCGCGCATCCAGGAGCCTCAGCACGGCGTCGGTGGAGGCGGGTTCCTGGGCCAGCAACGGCACTGCGGCAACGATCGAAGAAAGCAGGCATCGGATCATGGCCGCAGTGTAGCAGGCGCGGGATGACCGGCCAGCGGAAATCTCAGGAAAGGCGTGAAATCGGTGTGAGGGCGGCGTAAACGCAAATCGCTGTTTCGAGGAGAAACCCATGAAACGCCCATTGTTTGCCCTGCGTGGAATCGGGATGGCGTTCGGTCTGGCCGCTGCTTTCGATGGAAATCTCCTCGTCAGCGATATGCCCAACGATCGGCTCCTTCGGTTCAGCAGCGCCGACGGCGCCTGCATAGACACCTTCGTTCCCTTCCGGGACGGTGGTTTGATCGGCCCCATCCACGTGATCTTCGCCGCCATCCCGGAGCCGGGCACCCATACTCTCGTGATGATCGGCCTCGCCGGCATCCTGGGGTTGTATCGCCGGCACTGGCGAAAGTAACGCGTCGGCAACGGCGGCGCTCCAAGCCAGCAGGGCGACCCACTGGCCTTTGAACCCGGCGACGCAACGGAGTTGCCCGCCTCGCGCGTAATGTCCCATGGGATCGTCGCGTCGGGCGGCGCCTCGTGCATCACGCCGTGATACTGGCGCGCATCGTGGCCGCACGACGCCTTGGAAGCCGTCCTCGGGCAGGCGGAAGAACGGGTAAAGGGTGTCCATCATCTGTCCGCCCGCCGCGAAGTTGCTTGCGCCGCTGGCGCGGGCCGGTCTATGTTCGCCCGCGCTTGCAGCAACAGACATCATGAATTCCTGGCCCACGATACTCGCCGCCGCCGGACTGGTGTTGGCGCTTGCCGGCTGCATGGAGAAACTCCCCGCACAGTGGGGATTCCGCTACGAAGACCGCGACGGGATTCTCGAAGCGGCGGGAAAGATCGAGGCGGCCGCCACCAACCTTTACGACATGTCACGCCAGCCGATGGACTACTCCGCCAAGTCGGGGGCCACGGGGATGAACGCGACGCGGTTCTTTGCGGCGGAATCGGCCCGCTTCCATCGCGCCGCGCGCAACTGGCAGCCCGGGGGACAGGACATTGGTTACGCTTACAGCAACCTGGTCAACCGCTGGGATTTGTTGCGCAACAACACCGGCATGTTGCCAGCTACCGAGCAAGCCCAGAACCTGCTTCAACGGATCAATGCGATGATGCAAGATCTCGGCCGCATGGGCGCTACGGCCCCGCCCGCCGCCATGCTGCGCAGGCCGGCGGCCACGGGCGCGCCCAAACCGCCCGCGCCAATAATCACCGAACCGCCGCCGCAGGTCGTCGCCCCGGCCCCTGCCGCAGCGCCGGCTGCGCCGTCAGCCGTGCCGTCGGCGCTCGCTTCGCCAAGGCCGGTCGCGCCCCAGCCGGTGGAGCCGGTGACAGCGACGAAGCCCGCGCTTTCCACAACGAATCAACCCGCCTCAACACCTCCGGTTCAGCCCGCTGTGCCAACGCCTGCTGCGCCAGTGCCCGCCCCGCCATCCGCGCCTGCGCCACGGCCCGCGCCGCCAGCGCCACTGCCGGATGAGAAGCCGCCGTTGCTGCCGCCGCTCGCGCCCATCGCGCCAAACCCCGGCATCCGCTGAACGCCGCTCAGCCAACAATGCAGTTTAGAGATGCCGCTTCTGAGAGGGCGCAACTTGACACACGCGCCACGATCAAGTGATCAAGTCCC
>DYDC01000035.1 GCA_020718125.1 Methylacidiphilum sp.
GGCCGTGCGGGACGCCCGGCCCACTCTGATGCCAGACGCGGAACTCGCGGAGGCACTGCTCGTAGCCTGCCGGGGCTTGTCCCTTGTTGCCAGCCCACCCGGCGTTGAAACGCCGGGCTATTCTCGACCGTCCCTTTCGGGACTTGGCGCGTGTGTCAAGTTGCGCCCCCGTGCGCGGGGCCATCCGGCTGGTGCGCCGATGCACCAGCCGCTGGCTGCTGAGGGGGGGGGGCTTCGCCGTGGCGAAGGGCTTCTTTTTGCAAGCGTTGTTGAAGCCGTTGGCGTATTTGCGCACGGACTGGACCAAACCGTTGCCGGACTTGAGGAACAGGTCACCGTTGTCCACGGTGGCCTCGCAGGTCAGCACCGTCCAGTTGTTAGGCGTCTTGCCGTCGAAGAGGCACACGCGCTTGCCGGTTGATTCCGCAGCCTGCATCGGAGGCACCGCAACACACGCCAACGCCAGGACCGCGCCCAGGGAGATTTTTGAGGTTCTTCATGCGGCGATTTCGCAGCCCGCCGCCGCGTCAAAAGCAATCGCGAAGACGCAGGCAGGTCGAGGAAAACGGGCGGCGGAAACTGACAGGGGGATGGTGGGCGCGACAGGATTCGAACCTGTGACCCCTACCATGTCAAGGTAGTGCTCTAACCAACTGAGCTACGCGCCCAACCGAAAAATGCGCCTCGCGCAGTGCGAAGCGCGGCGGACATTAACCACGCCATTTTCCGGCGTCAATCCCGAACGGCTCCGGTTTCCAAGCCATTTTCGGGAAGTCCGGCGTTCGCCTCACCAAGCCCTACGCCGTCCAGACGCCCGCGATGGCCGTCTGGCAGAACTTGCATTTGCCGCCGTCGAGATGGACGCCGGTGATGGTGTAAATGTCGCGCGTGATGACGGCGCGCTTGCAGTTCGGGCAGAACGTCGTTTCCGCGTCGGGCAGGCCGGGGACGTTGCCGACGTAGGCGTAGCGCAGGCCCGCCCGCCGCGCGATGTCCTGCGCCTGGAGCAGGATCTCCACCGGCGTCGGCGGCAGGTGCGACAGCTTGTGTTGCGGATGGAACCGCGAGAAGTGGATCGGCTGGTCGGGACCGAGGTTCTTCACGATCCAACCGCACATCCGCGTGATCATCTCCGGCTTGTCGGTGTAGGTGGGCACCACCAGGTTGATCAACTCGAACCAGATGCCCATGCTCTTCATCGTCTTGAGGATGCTCAGGATCGCGTCGAGGCTGCCGGCGTTGAGCTTCCAGTAAACTTCGTCATCGAAGCCCTTGATGTCCACGTGCGCCGCGTCCACGAACTGCCCGATGTCGCGCAGCGCCCGCTCGTCAATCGAGCCGCAGGTGACGAGGATGTTCTTGAGCTTGCGCGCGCGCGCCGCCTTGCAGGTGTCGTAGGTGTATTCGAAGAACGCCACCGGGTCGGAGTAGGTGTAGGAAACCGACGGGCATTTCAGCCACTCCGCCAGCGCCACCACGTCGTCGGGAAACATGCTCAGCCGCGCGATGTCGCCCATGCCGAGGCCGGCCGGCACCGGCGGACGGAGCCGCAGTTCAGGCCCGAACGGGTCTTTCGTCTCCTCCGGCTTCTTCTGCGAGATCTCCCAGTTCTGGCAGTTCAAGCAGCGGAACACGCAGCCCGCCGTCGCGAGCGAGAACGTCCGGCTGCCCGGCAGAAAGTGGAACAGCGGCTTCTTCTCGACCGGATCCACGTGGAAGCTGCACGGGTTGGCATACGCCAGCGTGTAGAGCACGCCGTCCACGTTGACCTTGTCGCGGCAATGGCTGCGGTCGCCCGGCTCCAGCAGGCAGTTGTTCGGGCAGACCTTGCACTGCACGTTCTTGCCGAGCTTGAGATAGTGGTAGCCTTCCTTCACCCAGCCGCGCCGCTTCCAAGCCTCCCACAACTCGCCCGTCGGCGCGTCCTTTTTGAAAATCTCCAGCAGCCCCGTCGTGGCCGCGTCATGCGCCGAGCGCCGTGCCAGCCACACCGCCGACCCGCCGAGCGCCGCGCTCGCCAGCGAGACAAGGGAATAGTTCACCGCCTCGCGGCGGCTCATGCCCCGCTTCGATGGCGGCGTTGGCGCCGCGTTTCCACTGCTCACGTCTTGTCCTTCCCTATCCATCCCCATCTCCGAAACGCCAGATACATCGCCGGCAACGAATGCACCAGCACCAGCGCGATCAACGGCAAATGCATCGCCTTGTGGATGGCCAAGGCTAGTTTGGCGTCCAGCAGCCCCCCGAACCCAAACTCACCGCTCATCATGTAACCGGTCGCGAGGAACACTGACACGACCACAAACAGCGGCCAACTGCTGGCGCGCACGATCTTGTCCAGCACGTAGTGCGGCGGCCGCTGCATTGCCGGTTTCATGTTCATGCCCCTTCAGCCTTTTCGTGGCGCATCGTGCCGCGCCATCTACACCCTCAACAACTGCGGCAGGCGGTCGAAGTGCTCATCTCGTGAGAACAATTGCAGACCATGCTGGACAGCGAGCGCGGCGATCCAGATGTCGTTGGCCGGAATCGGCGTCCCCTGCTTCCGCAATTGGGCGAAAATCCGCGCGTAGTGGTGTGTCGTCTCCTCGTCCGGGAACAAGACCGACGCTCGCGGACTGGCGAGAAACGTCGTCAAGGCCCGCTCGTTCTTGCGAGCCACCGTGCCGCACAAAAAGCCGGTGCGCAGTTCCGCCAAGGTAATGAACGACACGAAGATGTGCTCCACCACCTGGACCTGCTCCACCGCCTCCGGCACGTTGGCGCAGAAATCCCGGTAACGATTCGTGTCAATCAGCAGATTCATTTCCACTGCTCCGGATCCACGCGCCGCATCAACTCAAGCGCCTGTTCGAAAGCCGGGTCTTCGACCCAGGTTCCCGCCAATGCGTCCAAGTCGTGATGCCGGACAACCTCGTGGGTCAGCCCCAAGCCCCGCGTCAGGGTTTCAACCGCAGCCGTATTGAGGCTCTTTCGCTCGCGACGGGCCTTGTCCCGTAACAGCCGGTCAAGCGACTGCGGGATGCCACGCAGGGTGTATTGCATAGTCTTCATGCCTGCACTGTAGGCAATCCATGCCTGCAACCCAAGCCTTTCATCAACCGCGTCTCAACGACAACGCCAGCGCCGCCACCACGTTCAAGCCTGCCGTCAGCCAGCAAACCGCCGTCACCCCGAGCAACGGGATCAGCAGCACGCTTGGCAACAGCGCCCCCAGAAACGCGCCCACGAAATCCGCCGTGTAAAGTCGCGACGCTGTCGCCGCCGCGCCCTCGAACCGCGCCCGGCTCGCGAGCGGAAACTCCATCCCCACCAACGCCGCCAGCGCGAGCGTCAGCAGCGCCACGACGGCCCGCGTCGCAGTCACGCTCGCGTCGCCCAGCGCCGTCAACGCCAGCGGCAGCAGCACCGCGAACACCGCGACACCGAACGCCAGCGTTGCCAAGCCACGTGAGCTTGCCTCTTTTCTCCGGTTTGCGAGCCACGCGCCTGCCGCGAGGCCAGCCATGAACATCGTCACAATCACGCCAATCTGATGGTAGAGCGAGCCGCACGACGCTTGGAAAGCGAGCAGCAGAACCACCACCAGCGCCGAGCCGGCGAAGCCCGACGCGAAGATCGCGAGTGGCGCCGGACGTAACCGCACGATGTAAACCGCCAGCGCCGCCGCTAGCAACCACCCCAGCCATACGAACCGGACGCGGAACTGACCGGCCCAGTGGCGCAGATGATAGAGATAAAGCACCGGGTTGAAATCCGCGTTCACCGCCGCCGGCCGGGCCACCGCGCGCTGCAAGTCCGCCATTCGGTCCGGCGTCAGCATCGCGTCGAGATAAGCCGCCTTCACCCACTGCGTCGGCACGCCGCGCTGAGCGATGCGCGCCGCGATGTCCGCGTGCAACTGGCCATCCGACGCCAGAAAGAACACCCGCCCGCCGGGGATCATCAGCACGTTGGCAAACGACCGCCGCAGTGTCGCGTGGGCCGACGCCAGCAGCCGCGCCAGTTCCGGGCTGACGTAGTTCTGATACGACCCCAGCCCGAACGACAGCACGCCGCCGTCGGCGAGCGCGCGCCTGGCCTCGGCGAAGAATTCCGCCGTGTAGAAGCGGTTGATCTGCGACGTGGACGGGTCGGGCGCGTCCACGATCACCACGTCGAACCGCTCTGCGGTCTGCCTGATGAACAGCCGCCCGTCGCTCTGCACGACGCGGATGCGCTTGTCCGCGAGCGCATTCGGCAGGAAACGCCGGCCTGCTTCGATGATGAGCGGGTCCAGTTCGACATAAGTCACCTCGGCAACGCCGTATTTCAGAATCTCTCGCGCGGTTCCGGAGATGCCGCCGCCGACCAGCAACACGCGCCGCGCGTCCGGCCGCTGGATCATCGCGTAGTGGACCGTCTCCTCCACCCGTGCGACGCCGTGCGTCGAGACGAACGGCACGCCGTTCTCGATGAAGTTGAACTGCCCCGCCGACTCGGTGACCACGAGCTTGCCGTAGGGCGAGTTCTGGCGGAACACGATCTTCTGCTGCGGGAACTGCAACGCGGTCGAGACGGCGTCGGCATCAGTCAGCAGCGCGGCTGCTGCGACCGCGAGCGCGAGCGCGCCGGACGCGCCGGCTGGGAGTCTTGCTCCGCACCGCCACGCGACCGCGGTGGCCGCCGCGAGGCTCAGCAGAGCCGGCGTATAGAGGATGCCGAGATGGTCGAGCAGCCGCACCGTCACGAAGCTGAACAGCGCGCCGCCGGCGATGCTGCCGAGGCTGTCGGCGACATAGACGCGGCCGATGCCTGACGCGCCTTCGCGTTGGCCGAGGATCGCGCACGCGAGTGTCAGCAGCCAACCGGAGACGATGCAGAACGGCGCGAGCAACACGAGACTGCCCAAGACCGTCTCGGTGACGCCGACAGTCGCGCCACGCAGGAAGACAACATTGCGCAGCGCGCGCAGCAGGAAGACCTGCGCCAATGGCAGCACCGCGATGGCGATCAGCCCGACCGAGAGCCAGCGGATCGGCTCACGCAGCCGCTCTGTGGCACGGCCCAGCCACGAGCCGAGGCCGGTCAGCAGCAACCAGTTGCCAAGCGTGACGCCGAGGGTGATTTCGTTGCCGCTGAACGCGCCGAGCAACTCGCGCATCAACGCCAGTTGCGTCATGACCGCGGAGACGCCGAGCGCGGCGATGGCCGCCGGAACAAGACGAGGCTCGCGCAAAGGCGCAAAGCCGCCAGGAACATCGGAGCTTTGCGGCTCTGCGGCTTTGCGCGAGTAATCCGGTGCGCTCATACGGCCCTACTTCTCAGACTCCTTGAAACACTCCACGAGGAAATCCTCGGCCGCCGGAACAAGACGAGGCTCGCGCAAAGGCGCAAAGCCGCCAGGAACATCGGAGCTTTGCGGCTCTGCGGCTTTGCGCGAGTAATCCGGTGCGCTCATACGGCCCTACTTCTCAGACTCCTTGAAACACTCCACGCGGTAGGTCAGCACCCTCGTGCCGGGCTGGCGCCAGTCGTCGGGCGCGCAGCCGGCTTTCTGGGAGAGCGCGTTGAGGAAATCCTCTTTCTTCGGGAAATGTTCCCAGACCTGTGGCAGGTAGGTGGATTGGCCGCGGCCGGCCGGCTGGAGCACCACGCCGTCGCGGTGCGGTTTGAGTTTCGCGAGCAGGTCCTCCGGCGAGCTGAACGCGAGCGGCTGCGGCTCGGTGAGCACGCTGATCTCGATCTCGATCTTGTCGAGTTCGTCGGGCTTCACTGGCGTGAACCGATGGTCGCGCTGGGCGGCGCTCTGGGCATTGTCCATGATGGCGCGGTAGAGCGGCTCCTGCGGGATGATGTGGCCGATGCAGCCGCGCAGTTCGCCGCCGACGGTGAGCGTGACGAAACAGCCTTTCGGCTCGGTGAACTTGCGCGGGAACACCGCCGGGTCCACGTCGGGGAATTTCATTTTCGTCACGACCTCGCGCAGCGTCTTGCGGGCCAGTTCCAGCAGGAGCTTCCGTTCCTCGTGGGAATAAATCCGGGCTTCCGGCGCGTAGAAGGCGATGGAGGCGTAGCCGACGACGCCGCGGCTCCGGTCGCCGGTCACGTCGCCGCTGTTGCGCAGGTCGAGCAACTTCGGTTTCCAGCCTTTGAGCTTGGCTAGATGGATCACTGTCCGCACCGGCATCGAGCCGCAGGCGGCTTCGGGATGGATGCGGTCGGCGTCCATCTCGCAGATGGCTTTCACGCATTTCTCGTCGAGCACGCGCGCCTGTTCGTAAGGCTGGTAATGGCTGAGGTCGGAGCTGGCGATGATGACAGTGCGGTCGTCCAGCAGGCTGGCGATGGCCTTCGCGGCGGCGGCAGGATCGGTCTCGCCGAAAACGACGGGCAGGAGCTTGAAGTTCGGCAACACCTTCTGGAGGAACGGCACCTGCACTTCGCCGGAATGCTCCCACGTCTCCGGCGTGTCCTCGCCCGGCGGTGGGATCGGATGCGAGGCTTCCATGCACCAGCCGGGCCGTTGGAGCGGCACGCGCGGCTCCGCCATGAACGGCGCGAGCTTCGCCAGCACGGCGGCCTTTTCAGAGACCGCCACATCGCCGAGCGGCGTGCGATAGATGGCCGCCCAGCAGACCGATGCGCCGACAAACGGTGCGTAGTGGCTCGGCGCGAGCAGCAGGACCGTCTCCACGTCGCGGCCGGCGAGCAGCTTGTAGCCAAAGGCGGCGACCGGGCCGGAATACTGGTAGCCCGCGTGCGGACAGATGAGAGCCTTGAGTTCGCCGGGGACCGGGTCGGGCCGCGCGGCGGCGAGCATCGCGTCAATTGCGCGGGAGAGATGCTGCGGGTTGCCCGGATAGAAAAGCCCCGCGACGGCTGGCTCGCGGACGCGCCCGCCTCCCGGCGGCAGTTGCGTCGCGGACGGTTTGATCTCGGCTGCTTTACGCCACGACCTCATCTGGAGAATCCCGAAACCGGCGCCTGCGCCAATCACCACCGCGATGCCGACGATGGTCAGACATTTGGTTGCTCGGCTCATCGGTCATTCATCACGCAGCGGCACCCGGCGCCGCCGTTCAAATCCACGCCGAACCGCATTTTCGGCAACGCGCGCGGCGGGCTTATTTCTTGCCGGCCTTCTCGCGCAGTTCCGCGGCGCGCTCCTTGATCTCGGTCAGGTCGCGCTGCAGCTCGCTCCAGCCATACCAGAGCGCGTAGTCGGGGTTGGAGTGGAATGTTCCTTGGAACGCCCTCATGCGGTGCTGCAGGAACATCACGAATAGCTTCTGTTCGATCACCGTCGGCGCGTCATGGAACGTCAGCAGGTCCGGGAACGCGGCGGCATAGCCCTTCGGCTTCGCCAGCGCGCCGTCCTTGTAGAGGCCGGCGACGATGCGGATCGCCTCGGCCATCAGTTTGTCAACCTGCCTGATCATGTCGTCTCCCTTGGCGAGTTCGCCCTTGGCGAAATTGGCGGAGTGGCACTGGTTGCAGGTCTTGAGCATCTTGTCGCGCTCGGCCTGCCAATCCTCGTGCGTGAGCTTGGCGACCTTGGAGGCCTTCACCACGTCGAGGCGGGCGGTCGGCTTGCCGTCGGGATCGAGCACGCCGAGGGCCTGCAAAATCGTGGCGCGGTCGGCGGCCCACTGCTTGTCCTCCGGCATCGGCAGCCGCACGGCGAGGAAGCCCCACGCGGTGTTGACGCCGTGGTGGCCCTCCGGCATGTGGCAGGTGTGGCAGTCCGGCGCGGCGGAATTGGGCGGCAGATTGCGGGTCTGTTTCAGGAAATGACGCGCGCCGTGCTTGGAGGTGGAATACATCTCCCACTGCGGATGATCGAAACCCATGTGGCAGGTCATGCAGGCCTGCGGCGACTTGGCTTCCGTGAGCGAGAACGTGTGGCGCGTGTGGCAGGCGTCGCAGGACGCCACGCCGAAGCCGGGGCTGGTCTTCTTCAGTTCCTTGATCTCCGCTTCGGTCTTGAGACCGATCTTGTGGCAGCCGCCGCAGCCTTTCATGCCCTCGGTCATCGTCATCGGCTGCCAGTGGAACGTCGGCATCGCCTTCATGGCGGCCCACGCGAGCGCGTGCTTGCCGCCGGAGAACTCCTTGACCTGTTTCTCGTGGCAGACGCCGCAGGTGTCTGCCGTGGGCTGCGTCGCCTTCGCCACGTCCGTGGCGGACTTGTGACCGTCTCCGTGACAGGTCGAGCAAGTGACCTCTTTCTTGCTGTGCTTGCTCAACTCCCAGTCCGACACGATCAGGGGCGTGATCTTCTTATGGCAGTCCACGCAGTCATCGGCGGTCGAGATGAAGGCCGCAGCGGTGAGGGTGAGAACGGCAACAGCGGGCACTACGACAAGGTTTGTTTTCATAGCGGGATGGGGTTCAGTTGTGCGCCGAGTTTTACCAACCGCGCGCGCCGTGTCCAGCGCGTTGTTGGCGTTGTTCATGTCGCTGGCAGGGCAGGGGGGTAAACCGCGCGATTGCTTCCGTTGTCGCGGCGGCATAAGAAGCGGCCATGCGACCTCACGCAATGGCAGCCATCCTGGCGCTGATGTTAGCCGCAGGGCGTGCATCAGCCGATTCCCCCTTGCCCGGCACACAACCGCTCACCGGCACCAACGACCTCTCGGACGCCTTCGCGGCCTGCGCTTCTGGCACAAGGGGCGGGCGACAAGGTGTTCGTGGCGCGCGCAATCCACGGCGTCGGCACGTTCGACTTCCTGCACAAGCGCCTTAACTGGCCGAAACGGTGAGCGACGGGAAAAGCAATTTACTTTGGGCAGCGGGCAAACTAAGGTGCGCGCGTGAGCAAAGTTGAAGAGATCGAAATGGCCATCCGCACGCTCTCGTCCGCCGAGCGCGGCCAACTGCTTGAAGACCTCCCGTCTCTCCTGCCCGAACTCGCCGGCGATGCGTCATGGCAGCGCATCATCCGCGACACGCGTCCACGACCTGCGTTCAGCGCGTTGTTGGATGAGGTGGATGTTGAGACAAAGCGCAATCCCGATGCGTTTCCCGCCGTCAGGGAAGGCGACTTCAACCAGCGTCCGTGAACTCGCGCGCCACGCCGTTGTTCTGGCAACTCTACGGGGCGCTTCCGCCAGAGGTCCGGGTTGCCGCGCGGCGCGCTTACCAGCGATTCTGCGAGAACCCTTCCCATCCCGGCCTGCAACTGGAGCGTTTGAGGTTTGATCCGCGCGCCTGGTCGGTGCGCGTGACGCAGGACTTTCGCGCAGTCGCCCGCCGTGATGGCGATTTGTGGATTTGGGTCTGGATTGGCAGTCACCGCGACTTTGATCGGCGGTTTCCTCGATGACGTTCCCTGACCCGAGCCGCCACGACGAGGCGCGATTTCGTTTGCGGTGATATCAGGAAGCTCTCGTGGCGCGAGGGGGCTGGACCAGCAGGATGGCCGCCGCGAGCGGATAGAGAACGCCCGTGCAGATGAAGATCGGTGTGAACCCGTAGGCGTCCACCACCGGGCCGGTGCCGAGGTTGGCGATGGTGGCCGCGATGCCGCCAACGGTGCCGGAGAGGCCGACGACCGTGGCGATGACCGACGCCGGGAACTGGTCGCTGATGTGCGCGAGGAAATTGCATATCCACAGCCCGTGCGCCGCCATGAGCACCGCCATCAACCCGATGGCCCACGCCGCCGTCGGCGCAACGATCACACACGCCGAAACCGGCGTCACCAGCGCGGCAATCACCAGCAGCCACGCGCGCGTCTTTCGGGCCGACCACCCACTGCGCACCAGCAAATCGGAAAACTGGCCGCTGGCGATATTGCTGATGCCGAGCGCGAGGAATGGTATCCACGTGTAATCACCGATCTCCTTCAACGAGAAGCCGCGCTCGTCCGAGAGATACTTCGGGATCCAGAACATGTAGAAATAGAACACCGGGTCGAAGAAGAACCGTCCCGCCAGAATCCGCCAGACGCGGCGGTCGCTCAGCAGTTCGCGCCACGGCACGCTCGTGGCGGGCTGCGTCGGCGTCGCCGTTGCTGTTGACGTTGTGCGCGCGACGAACAACCACGCCACCAGCCATGTCAACCCCATCAAGCCCGTCGCGAAGAACGCCCCGCGCCAGCCGAACTTCATCGCCAGCCACGCCGTCATCGGCGGCGCCAGCACCGCGCCGAACGCCGAGCCGCCGTTGGCGACGCCAATGGCCAGTGCGCGTTTCGCCGCTGGAAACCATTCGCACGCGCCCTTGGTGGACGCGGGGAAACAACCGCCTTCGCCGAGACCGAGAAACAGCCGCGCTACGCCCAAGCCAAGCGCGCTCATGGCGAAGCCGTGCGCGCCACTTGCTGCCGACCACACGGCGATGCACAGCGCCAGCCCCCATCGCGTGCCGAGCCGGTCCACCAGCCGTCCGCCGACGGTGAACATGATCATGTAGCTGAACGTGAACGCCGACACGACGCGCGAGTAGTCGGTGTTCGTCATCCCGAGTTCCTTCATCAGGTCCGGCGCGAGCACGGAGAGGACCTGGCGGTCGAGGAAACTCAGCCCCGTGGCGAAAAACATCAGCCAGCACAGCGCCCACGCGTTCTTTGGGTAATTGTTCATGTCATCTTCACAGGCCGGGAAACTCCCGCCTGGCCGCCATCATTGACGCCCGCCCGCCCGCAAGCGAGACAAGAATTGCGGTGGCCTCATCCGCGCCGCAGCGGCAACCGGATGGTGAAGGTGGTGCCGACGTTCAACTCGCTGCGGCAGTAGTCGAGCACGTCGCCCACCATGGCGGCGAGGCGGTCCACTTCGCGGGTGATGAGCTGCGTGCGCCGCTTGTTTTCCGGATCTGGAACGGTGTCGCCGACCAGCTCGGCGGCCATGCGACCGACGAGGCTCAGGCGCTCGCGCTGGATGAGTTCCTGGAGGTAACGCTCGTCAATGGTCCGCAGCCGGTGCTGGGCGCCATCGAGGAGGTTGCGGGTCAGATCGAATTCATGTTCGAGGAGTTTCCGGGCGGCGTCAAACGGCAGCCGCCAGACGCGGCAGTCGCTGGCGGGCGCGGCGCTGGCGGAACGGCGATGGTCGGCGAAAAGGGCCATTTCACCGAAGTCATCACCCGGCCCGAGCACGACGAAGGTTTCCTAGCCACCGGGCGCGTTGCGGAAGATGCGGACGGCGCCGGACTCGATGAGGTAGAGGCAGTCGCCGGTGGCGTCGGCATCGAAGATGAGCGGGCCGCCCGCGCGATGTTCCTCCGGGGTGCACTGGTCGAGCGCCTCGCGCACACGCGCGTGGCCCATGCCCGCAGAGAGCTTGTTGCCCTGCGGCGGGCAGGCCATGGGCACAGTCGGGCGATCGGGCATGGTCAGCGGGAGTTGAGGGCCTTGAGGCCGCGCTTGATGTCGGAGGGCCGGATGACGAGCAGGCCGGTCCTGGAGGAGGGGCCGCTGGCACAGTAGGCGTATTCGATGTTCACCTTATGCTTGGCCATCTTGCGGGCAATGCGCGCGAGCGAGCCGGGACGGTTCTCGCCCTCGATCACCAACACCTCATGGTCCACGACGAGCGTGGCGTGCTCTTCGAAGATGCGAAGGGCCTTGTGCGGGTCGGAGCAGACCAACCTCACGACGGCGTGGTCCACCGTGTCGCTGACGGTGAGCGCGTAGATGTTGATGCCGGCCCTGGCGAGCGTGTCGCAGACGTCGGCGAGGGTGCCGGGCTTGTTGGCGAGGAAGATGGCGAGCTGGGTGGCGATTTGGGCCTTCATGGCTGGGTTCCTTTCGTGTGAGTTATTGACTGCAAACGGCGCACTCCGTCGCATAAAAGAAGCCAAAACGGCGCCAATTGCAACCGTGGAATAGGGCCGCGGATGCGCCCAGTTGGATATCTGCTGCCGTGGAATAGGGCCGCGGATGCGCCCAGTTGGATATCTGCTGCGTTTATGGTGTTGACGGGCGATAGCTCGGCCTCTATACGAGCGCCCACGACGCGGTGAGCCTGTGACGCAAGAATCGAGTCCGGCTTCGGCGCAGATTCTTCTTTTGAGCGGGCTGCTCAAATCGCCGCGGGAGCATGGCGAGATTGTTACGATTTAGCGTCACAACCAGCGCAAATGGGCAAGGTTGAGCCGTGGCACATCCGCTGCTTTCCGACACGCCGCAAGAAGCAGTGGAGTTGTGCGCAAAGATCGAGCCCAAGGAACGCGCATGAAAAGAACGATGAAAGCAATGTCAGCCGTGTCACTCCTGTTGCCGGGTGTTTGCCTGGCGGCGGAGAAAATCGCGCCCAAGACGCTGGAGTTTCTGGAGGCGACGACCATCAGCGGCTACGTGCAGTCATCGTATCAACATTCGTGGAGCGCCAACGGCAACCAGAACGCCGCCGGCACGCCCGCTGGCAACTCCAGCCCCGGCGTGACACCCGCCCGGTTTTTCGACACGACGCGGGACAGTTTCAACGTGGACCAGGTCAAGCTGACGCTGGAGAAGCCGCTCGATGAGGCGGACTTCGCGGCGGGTTATCGCATAGACCTGCTCTACGGCACGACGGCGCGGATGATCCACTCGACACACGCTGACGGCGCCAACTTCGATCTCGGCCAGGACGGCGACCTGGAGCAAGCCTACGTGCAATTCCGGGCGCCGGTCGGCAACGGACTGGACGTGAAGTTCGGCAAGTTCGTGACGTTGCTGGGCAATGAGGTTATTGACGCGCCAGGCAACTGGAACTACAGCCGCAACTACATCTTCGCCCGCGCGATCCCGTTTACGCACACGGGCATGTTGTTGAGCTACACATGGCTGAAGGCCGACGACAAGAACGCGCCGTTCGGCCTCGACACGCAGTTCGCGGTGGTCAACGGCTGGGACAACGTGGAAGACAACAACTCCGGCAAGTCGGTCATGGGCCGCATCGGGATGCAATTCCTCGGCGGCAAGCTGACGGCCTCGACCATCGCCATCGGCGGCCCGGAGCGTGCTAGCGATGATTCCGACTACCGCTGGGTCGTGGACGAGATCATTACGTGGAATGCCACCGACAAGCTCTCGTTTGCGTTGGAGGGCGTGTATGGCCGCGAGAACATCGGCAAGAAGGGGACGTTTGCGAGCTTCAACGGCTCGGCTTGGGATCGCAACACTTTCGAATGGTGGGGCGGCGCGCTCTACGCGAAGTATCAATGGCACCCGCACTTCTCGACCGCGGCCCGCGCCGAATACTTCAGCGACGTCGGCGGCAGCCGGCTCGACGGATTGCACGGCGTGGATGCGCTGCCCGATGCCAGCCCGCCGTCCGCCGGGCCGATCGGCACCCGCGACTCGGTGGACGTGCAGTCCTACACGCTCTCGATGCAACTCGACCAGGCCTGGAAGAACCTGACACCGCGGATGGAGTTGCGCTATGACAAGGCCAATGAACCCGTTTTCGGCACGAAGACAGACCACTCCATCTTCACCGTATCCATGGACATGATTTACGTGTTCTGAGTTGTGCCGGGACACGCCGGGGCCGCGCCAGGGTCTGCGCGGCACCGGCAGCGAAACGAGAAACCTGACCCGCGCGGCCGCCGAGGTGGCGGCTGCAAACCCAGAGAAACCAGAGACGACAGAGAGGAAAGTATCGCAATGACACCGAAAGACGTAATGGACCTGATCAAGAAAAAGGACGCGAAGATCGTGGACTTCAAGTTCTGCGATCTGCACGGCGCGTGGCAGCACTTCTCCGTGCCGATCAGCGAGTTCAACGAGGAGATGTTCGACGAGGAATGGGTTGGCTTTGACGGCAGCTCAATCCGCGGCTGGAGAGGCATCGAGGCCAGTGACATGTTGCTCAAGCCCGATCCGAACAGCGCGATCATTGACCCCTTCTGCGCCGTGCCGACCCTCAGCATGGTCTGCACCGCCCACGACACCGCGACGAAGGAAGTCTATAGCCGCGACCCGCGCGGCGTCGCCGAGAAGGCCGAGGCTTACCTGAAGAGCACCGGCATCGCCGACCAGGCGTTCTTCGGCCCCGAGGCGGAGTTCTTCATCTTCGACGACGTGCGCTACGCCTCGAAGAGCAACGGCACCTTCTACAGCGTGGACTCCATCGAGGGCATCTGGAACAGCGGCCGCGAGGAAATGCCGAACACCGGCTACAAGATCCGCCACAAGGAAGGCTACTTCCCGGTCTCGCCCGCCGACACACAACAGGACATCCGCACCGAGATGATCATGCTGATGGAGCAGATGGGCGTCCGGATCGAGCGCCAGCATCACGAGGTCGCCACCGCGGGCCAGGCGGAGATTGACATCCGCTTCGACACGCTGGTCAACACCGGCGACAAGATGCAGATCTACAAATACGTGGTGAAGAACGTCGCGCACAAGCACGGCAAGACCGCCACGTTCATGCCCAAGCCGCTCTTCGGCGACAACGGCAGCGGCATGCACGTCCACCAGTCGTTGTGGAAGAAGGGCAAGCCGCTGTTCCCCGGCAAAGGCTACGCCGGCCTCAGCGACATGGCCCTCTACTACATCGGCGGTCTCTTGAAGCACGCCAAGGCCCTCTGCGCCATCCTCAGCCCGACCACCAACAGCTACAAGCGGCTGGTGCCCGGCTACGAGGCCCCGGTGAACCTGGCCTACAGCGCCCGCAACCGTTCCGCGGCCGTCCGCATCCCGACCTACTCGGAGAACCCGAAGGCCAAGCGTCTGGAGTATCGTCCGCCCGATCCCGCGGCGAACGTCTATCTCGCCTGCGCCGCGATGCTCATGGCCGGCCTCGACGGCATCCAGAACCGCATTGATCCCGGCGAACCGCTCGACAAGAACATCTACGAACTGCCGCCGGAGGAACTGGCGAAGGTCCCGACCGTGCCGGACAACCTGCTCGGCGCGCTCCGCGAACTGGAAGCCGATCACGAGTTCCTGCTCAAGGGTGACGTGTTCACCAAGGACCTGATCGAGACCTACATCGAACTCAAGCGCAAGGAATACGACGCCGTCCGCCTGCGTCCGCATCCTTACGAGTTCTTCCTCTACTACGACGTGTAACCGTCGGTCTCTGGGGAAACACAAGGCCGGTCCCGGTTCGCCGGGGCCGGCCTTCGTGCTTGTGGGCCGGGCGTCCCGCAGGGACGCTCGAAAATAGCCCACCGATTTATCGGTGGGAACATCCAAGACAAATCCATG
>DYDC01000036.1 GCA_020718125.1 Methylacidiphilum sp.
GGTGGCGCCAGCCTCGTTGAGTTCCTCTCCGACGGCAGCCCCTGCGCCAGCTATTAGCATCGTTTCGTTCCCACCCTCGCCACTAAAGACCACTGGCAGAGCCTCTGGCCCTGTGACGTGGTTTCCTTTCGGTCAACCAAACAAGTTGCCGTCGTGGTTGCAATCCTGTAAACGATACGGGAGGCCAGCTACGACCGACAATGACGCCCGAGGAGAAAGCCCGCGAGAAGATTGACGCCATGTTATCGGCGTCTGGTTGGGTTGTTCAGGAGAAGTCGGCTGTCAATCTGTCCGCGGCCCGCAGCGTGGCCGTTGCCGAGCTTTCCTTCAAGACCGGCGAGCCGGATTACACCCTCTTCGTGGACGCCAAAGCCATCGGCACCGTCGAGGCGAAACCCGAAGGCCACTCCCTCGTCGGCGTCGAGGAACAATCCGCCAAATACGTCGCTGGCGTTCCTCACGGTCTGCCCGCGTGGCGGACGCCGCTTCCGTTTAGCTACGAAAGCACCGGTGCGGAAACCAGCTTCACCAACCACCTCGATCCCGACCCGCGCAGCCGTCGCGTCTTCGCTTTCCATCGCCCTGAGACATTGCTCGCTTGGGTGCAGCAGGAGAAACAACTCGCCCAGCGCCTCCGGGAACTGCCACCGCTCGCCGTCGGTTCTCTTTGGCTCGCGCAGATCGAAGCGATCACCGGTCTGGAAAAATCCTTCGCCGCCGGTCTTCTCCGCGCCCTCATCCAGATGGCCACCGGCTCCGGCAAGACCTACACCGCCGTCAACTTCATCTACCGGCTCGTGAAATACGCCGGCGCGCGCCGCGTCCTCTTCCTTGTGGATCGCGGCAACCTCGGCCGGCAGACGCTCAAAGAGTTCCAGCAGTTCGTCTCGCCCGTGAACAACTACAAGTTCACCGAGGAATACATCGTCCAGCACCTCACCAGCAACACCCTCGACAAATCCGCCCGCGTCGTCATCGCCACGATCCAGCGCGTCTATTCCATGCTCAAGGGCGAGCAGGAACCCGCGCCCGACCTCGACGATCTGCCCATCGAAGCCGCCGAAACGCTCTTCAAACAACCCGTGCCTGTCGAATACAACCCCGCGTTCCCCATCGAGGAGTTCGACTTCATCATCACCGACGAGTGCCATCGTTCCATCTACAACCTTTGGCGGCAGGTGCTCGAATACTTCGACGCCTCGATCATCGGCCTCACCGCGACGCCCTCCAAACAAACCTTCGGCTTCTTCCAGCAAAACCTCGTCATGGAGTATGGCCACGAAAAAGCCGTCGCCGATGGTGTGAACGTCGGCTGCGACATCTACCGCATCCAGACACAGATCACGCAGGCTGGCTCAAAGGTGGACGCCGGGTTCTTCGTGGACAAACGCGACCGCCAGACCCGCAAGGTCCGGTGGGAACAATTGGATGAAGTCCTCGCCTACGATGCCTCAGATCTCGACCGAGAAGTCGTCGCACCGGACCAGATCCGGACCGTTCTCACCACCTTCCGGGATAAACTCTTCACCGAGATTTTCCCCGGCCGGGCCGACGTGCCGAAGACCCTCATCTTCGCCAAAGACGACACCCACGCCGACGACATCGTCCGCATCTGCCGCGAGGTGTTCGGCAAGGGCAACGACTTCTGCCAGAAAATTACCTACCGCACGGGTTTCGTCCGGGTCGTTGACAAGAAGAAGCAGACCGACGGCAAGGAGGTCGAGGAGATCACTTGGAAGCGCGCCTCCAGCATGTCACCCGATGAAATCCTCAGCGCCTTCCGCAATAGCTATTTCCCGCGCATCGCGGTCACGGTGGACATGATCGCCACCGGCACGGACATCAAGCCGCTGGAGATCGTCTTCTTCATGCGCTCCGTCGCGTCGAAGAACTTCTTCGAGCAGATGAAAGGCCGCGGCGTGCGCGTCGTGTCCGATACCGAGATGGAACAGGTCAACCCCGGCATCAAGCGCAAGACCCGTTACGTCATCGTGGATGCCGTCGGCGTCTGCGAACGGGTGCATACTGAATCCCGTCCGCTGGAAAAGAAACCCACCGTCAGCTTCGAGAAACTCCTCGATGCCGCCGCGCTGGGCACGACCGAGGTCGCCGCCATCGAATCGCTCGCCGGCCGCCTCATCCGCCTCGAACGCCGCTTCGACGCGGAAGTGAAGGCCGAGGTCGTGAAGACCGCCAAAGGCCAGACGCTTTCCCAGATTGCCGCGAACCTGCTCGCCGCCGTTGACCCCGACAGAATCCAAGCGGCCGCTGTAGGCCCGGTGCCCTCACCGGGCGCCAGCTACGCCGAACCCACGCCCGCCCAACTCAAAACCGCCGCCGAACAACTCGCGAAATCCGCTCTCGCTCCGCTCGCGGCAAATCCCGACCTCCGCAACCTGCTCAAGAAAATCCAGAAAGCCGCCGAGCAGACCATTGATGTCATCTCGCAGGACACGCTCCTCTACGCCGGCCCGGCCCAGAAGAGCGCGCAGACCACCGCACAGCTCGCCACCTCCTTCCGCGACTACATCGAGCAGCACAAGGCCGAGATCACCGCGCTGCAAATCCTCTACAGCCGCCCCTACTGGCAGCGCCTCACCGAGCCGATGCTCAAGGAATTGGAAAAGAAACTCCGCGAGAACCACGCCGCGTGGACCGAGGACCGCCTCTGGGACGCCTTCGCCGCCGCCCGGCCCGGCAAGGTCAAGGGCCGCTCCCAGGCCGGACGCTTCGCCGACCTCGTCGCCCTCGTCCGCTTCGCGCTGGAACAGCAGCCCGTGCTCCAGCCCTTCGCCGAATCCGTCCGCGAGCGCTTCAACGAATGGCTCATGGACAAGGCCAAAGCCGGGACGATCTTCGAGCCTGAGCAACGCGCCTGGCTCTACCTCATTTGCGAGCATATCGCCACCGCCGCCAGCATTGACCGCGAAGATTTCGATTACGCTCCGTTCGTTCAACAAGGCGGCCTCGGCAAGGCACACCAGCTTTTCGGAAATGAATTGAACCGCATTCTCGACGAACTGAATCTGAAACTTGTAGCCTGACGGGGCAACATGCATCGCATCTTCATCAGCAGTGTGCAGAAGGAACTCGCCACCGAGCGGCGGGCGTTGAAGGATTGCATTCACGGCGACCTATTACTGCGTCGTTTCTTTGAGGTGTTTCTGTTTGAGGATCTACCGGCCTCTGACCGGCGGGCGGATGCGGTGTATCTCGACGAAGTGGCGCGGTGCGACGTTTACGTTGGGATCTTCGGCGACGAATACGGTTCCGAAGATGCGGAAGGCACCTCCCCGACCCAACGCGAGTTCGGGTATGCCAGCGAACTTCGCAAGCAGCGGCTCGTTTTTGTCAAAGGAGCTGACGACTCGGCCAAACACCCCAAAATGCGGGCGCTGATCCGGCAGGCGGGCAATGAATTGATCCGCCGCCGGTTTGCCACAGTCGCCGAATTGATTGCTGGGACCTATGCCTCGCTCGCGCAATACCTGCTTGAGCGCGAACTCATCCGCGAAGGTCCTTTTGACGCCGCAGCCTGTCGCGGTGCTTCCTTGGCCGATCTCGATCCGGAACGCATGGCGTGGTTTCTCCGCGAAGCCCGGCGCGCGCGGCTTTCCGCTGTCGGAAAACGCCGAGCCGAAGGAACTGCTGGTGCATCTGAATCTGCTTCACGCCGAGGTTCCCACACACGCCGCCATGCTGCTCTTTGGCCGTCAGCCGCAACGCTTCCTGATTTCGTCCGAAATCAAGTGCGCTCACTTCCACGGCACCGACGTGGCCAAGCCCATTCCCTCCTATCAGGTTTACAAGGGCACCGTGTTCCAACTGGTGGACCAGGCGGTGGACTTCGTGCTTTCCAAAATCAACCTCGCCGTTGGCACTCGCGCGGCGGGCAGTCAAGCTCCAGTCAGCTACGAGTTGCCGCCCGATGCCGTGCGCGAGGCCATCGTCAACGCCGTTGCCCACCGCGACTACACCAGCACCGGCAGCGTGCAGGTGATGCTCTTTGCCGACCGGCTGGAAGTGTGGAACCCGGGCACGCTTTCGCCCTCGCTCACGCTCCAGCAATTGCGCGAACCGCACGGCTCCTTTCCCGCCAACCCCTTGCTCGCCGAGCCGCTTTATCTCGCCAAATACATCGAGCGCATGGGCACCGGCACCCGCGACATGATCCGCCTCTGCCGGGAGGCCGGCTTGCGCGAGCCGGAATACGCCGTCCGGGACGGCTTTGTCACCACCGTCTGGCGGCCAACGCAGTCAGCTTCAGACAGACGCACCGGGGAAGTCACCGGGGAAGTCACCGGGGAAGTCGCCGGGGAAGTCGCCCGAGTCGTTATGGTCCTTCGTGGTGAGATGAAAAGGACGGCTATTCAAGCTGCCCTCTCATTGAGGCATGAGGACTATTTCCGTGAGGCCTATCTGATTCCCGCCCTGAACGCTGGCTTGGTTGAAATGACCATTCCCGAGAAACCGAAGAGCAGCCGCCAGAAATACCGCCTCACCGCCAAGGGTCGGGCGTGGTTGGCGGCGCGGAAGCCAAAGGAGGAGAAATGAATCCGATCCTCCTTCTGCACCATGATGCGACCGACCCAGTCACCGGACAGGTCACCGGACAGGTCACCGGACAGGTGGCCCTGCCCGCGACCCCACCAGTCAACCCACCAGTCGCAGGTGAAGTCACAGGTGAAGTCACAGGTGAAGTCGCCAAGTTGCTTCTGGTGTGTCGGGGCACCATGACCCGGAAGCAGATGCGAGAAATGCTCCTGCTCAAAGGCGATGACAATTTCCGCCAACTCTACCTGACACCCGCTTTGGAAGCCGGATGGATTGAGATGACGATCCCAGACAAACCCACCAGCCGCCTTCAGAAATACCGCCTTACCGCCAAAGGCCAGGCGTGGCTGGGAACGCAACGCAAGGAGGGGAAGAAATGAACTGGCGCGAGCACATCGCCACCAGCCTCAGCATCGAGCCGGACGATTTCGACGCCGTTCCGTTCAACCAACACGGCGGACTTGGGAAAGCCTACCAACTCTTCGGCGAGCAACTGCCCAAACTGCTCAATGAACTCAATGAGGTCCTCGCGGCATGAGCTTCACGGCCAACATTGATAACGTTGTTGCGGAGAACCGGAACAAGCTTCTCGGCAAGCACCCGAAGTGGGGACGGGTAAGGCTCAAAGAAGTCGCCACCATTCTCAATGGGTTTCCGTTCGAATCAGGCCGCTTCAAGAAAAGCGGAGGGACGCCGCTGATTCGCATTCGCGACATTCTTCCCGGTCGCACTGAAACTTTCTACGACGGCGCCTTTGATTCTGCGTTCCTGGTTCAGCGCGGCGAAATCCTCGTTGGCATGGACGGCGATTTCCACTGCGAGCCGTGGACGGGCGATCCCGCGTTGCTAAATCAGCGAGTCTGCAAAATCACACCAGACGAATCGCGCTACGCAAAACAGTTTCTCCGCTACGTATTGCCAGGCTACCTCAACGCCATCAACGAGCAGACACCGTCGGTAACGGTGAAGCATCTTTCATCGCGAACGATTGCCGATATTCCGCTTCCACTTCCACCCCTCCCCGAGCAGCGGCGGATTGTGGCGGAGATTGAGAAGCAATTCACGCGGCTGGAGGCGGGGGTGGCGGCGTTGCGGCGGGTGCAGGCCAACCTCAAACGCTACCGCGCCGCCGTCCTCAAAGCCGCCTTCGAAGGCCGCCTCGTGCCGACGGAGGCAGAGCTTCAGAAGTCAGAGGACAGAGGCCAGAAGTCGAAAGCGACATTTGAAACCGGCGAAGCCCTGCTCGCCCGCATCCTCACCGAGCGCCGCCAAAACTGGCAGGGCCGTGGCCAATACAAAGAACCTGCTGCTCCGGACACGGCGAACCTTCCGGCAATTCCGGATGGTTGGACGTGGGCGAGCTTGGAACAAATTGCGCGGTCATCATCCTACGGAACTTCGGCAAAATGCAGTCCCGACAACTCTGGCCCGCCAGTGCTGCGAATCCCAAACATAGCAGGCGGAAGAATCGACCTGACTGATTTGAAGTTTGCTGGAACGGACGAAGCCATTGAGTCCGGGGATGAACTCGCTCCGGGCGACTTGCTCATCATCCGCACGAACGGGAGCAAGAACCTTATCGGACGCTCGGCCGTTGTTCGAGATAAGCTCAATCGGACAACCAGCTACGCCTCATATCTGATCCGCTTTCGCCTTTTTGGTTCGCGGACGCTCTTTGATTGGGTTGGAACAATCTGGGATGTTTCGTTTCTGCGAGCTTGGATTGAGCAACGCGCCGCGACATCCGCCGGGCAGCACAACATCAGCATGAGCGTGTTGAGCACGATGCCGATTCCACTCCCACCCCTCGCCGAGCAGACGCGGATCGTGGCGGAAGTGGAGCGGCGGTTGAGCGTGGTGGAGGAGTTGGAAGCGGTGGTGTCCGCCAATCTCCAGCGCGCGACGCGCCTGCGGCAGGCGATCTTGCAGAAGGCATTTTCAGGAAGGTTGGTAACTGCGGACGCTTTCGGTTAAATTACATTTGTCATGCCGAGCAACCAAGCTATAGCAATCAATCCGTCGCTTCTCGCGTGGGCACGCGCGGAGAGCGGCTATGCTCTGGATCGGGTGGCAAAGCGTCTGCAAGTAAACGAAGAACGAGTTGCAGCGTGGGAGATGGGAGAGCGACAGCCGACGCTCCGGCAGGTAGAAAACCTCGCACGGTTCTTCCATCGGCCACTAAGCGTTTTTTTTATGCCGCGACCGCCGCAACTGCCGCCACTGGCGGCGGACTATCGGCACTTGCCGGATGTTGAGCCGGGACATGAGTCGCCCGAACTGCGGCTGGCCCTGCGGCAGATGCTCACACGGCGAGAAAACGCGCTAAATCTGATGGGGGAGTTGGGCGAGCCAATTCCTGAGTTTTCCTTGCGCGCTCACTTGCGGGAATCACCGACTGAAGTCGGCCAGCGATTACGGCACGCGACGGGTGTTGACGTGGCGGCTCAACTGGACTGGGCCAACGAATGGGAAGCGTGGCGAACATGGCGGTCGGCGATCGAGCAGATGGGCGTGCTGGTTTTTCAGTTTACCAAAGTTTTGCTCAGTGAAGTGCGCGGTCTCGCATTGCTGCGAACACCGATGCCGGTGGCTGCAATCAACGGGAAGGAAACGACGCCGGAGGCGAAGGCGTTCACTCTCTGCCACGAGGTTGTTCATCTCATGCTGGCAGCGGGGAACGAGGAAGCGCCGGCCGCTCGTGAGCGACGCAGTGGCAACGAATGGCTGGAAGTGGAGCGTTTCGCCGAGGTTGCCGCGAGTCACGCGCTTGTCCCGGAGGACGCGTTGCGAGGTGTGATTGGTCAACTTGGATTGCAACAGGCGGAATGGGACATTGAGAACGTCCGCCGCATCGCAAAGAGATTCCGGCTGACACGGCTCGCGACGGCAACGCGACTGCGGGAGTCCGGCTTCATGACTTGGGCGCAATACAATCAATGGCGTGTGCAATGGCAGGCTTACGTGGAAAAGCTCAAGCCGCGCCGAGGTGGTTTCGCCACACCAATGGAAAAAGCAGTGAACCGGGCCGGAAGACCTTTCGCACAATTGGTGCTCGAAGCGTTGTCAGCCAATCGAATTACGTCGGTGGATGCGTCGCGATATCTCGATTTGAAGTTCGAGCATTTCGACAAGCTGCGCGCGCATCTGGCACGAGGGCCAGGCGAAACCTCACCCGATGAGTAATCCACCAGTTCCGCCAATCTATTCGGTGGACTCCAGTTCCTTGATGGATTGGCAAGGGCGCTATTTTCCGACCGATGTTTTTACAGGTCTTGTGGATCGAGTCGAGGAGTTGATAGCAGCCGAGCGGTTTATTGCGCCTGCATTGGTGAAGGAGGAAGTTGCCGCGGTCGGAACAGCGGGTTTGACTGCGTGGACAGAGAATCACGTGGGGATTTTTGTTCCAACCGCGGAAGTGCTTGCAGAGGCGCAGGCGATTCAAAATCAGTTCGCTGGCTTGCGAGACCCAAAGGCCGAATACGAAGAGGCCGATGCATACGTCATCGCGTTGGCAAAGATGCGCAATGGCATCGTTGTCACTCAAGAAACACCCGCCGCTGAGAAACGGAATCCGAAACGCACACACTTTATTCCCGATGTTTGTCGCGAGTTGGGTCTTCCGTGCATCAGCCTTTTGGGTTTGATGCGCCGCGAGGGATGGAAGTTTTGATTCTTCGCTGACCATGAGCAACCCATCAGCTCTCGTTCAAAAACTTTGGAACTACTGCAACATCCTGCGGGATGACGGACTTTCCTACGGCGATTACGTGGAGCAGTTGACGTTTCTGCTGTTCCTCAAGATGGCCGATGAGCAGAGCCGTCCGCCGCACAACAAGCCGTCTGCCGTGCCGAAGGGCAACGACTGGCCGAGCCTGCTGGCCAGAGATGGCGACGAGTTGGAGACGCATTACCGGCATGTGCTCGAATCGCTCGGGAAGCGGCCCGGCATGTTGGGCGTCATCTTCCGCAAGGCGCAGAACAAGATCCAGGACCCGGCCAAGTTGCGGCGGCTCATCGTGGACCTGATTGACAAGGAACAGTGGTCGAGCCTTTCCGCTGACGTGAAGGGCGATGCCTACGAGGGTCTCCTGCAAAAGAACGCCGAGGACGTGAAGGGCGGCGCGGGCCAATACTTCACGCCGCGCTCGCTCATTGCCGCTATCGTGGAGGTGGTGCAGCCTGCGCCAGGCATGGCCATCTGCGACCCGGCGTGCGGCACGGGCGGTTTCCTGCTGGCCGCGCATGATTTCATTGCGCGGACGCCCGGTCTGGACAAGGCGCAGAAGAAGCGGCTCAAGAGCGGCACGCTTTTCGGCGTGGAACTGGTGGACAGCGTCGCCCGGCTTTGTTGCATGAACCTCGTCCTGCACGGCATCGGCGGCGATGACACGGAAGCCGTGCCGGTGCTGGTGAAGGACGCGCTCGGCGGCAAGCACGGCGAATACGAGATGGTCCTGACCAACCCGCCGTTCGGCAAGAAGAGCAGCGTCACGATCGTCAACGAGGCCGGCGAGCAGGAGAAGGAAAGTCTTATCATCAACCGCGACGATTTCTGGGCGACCACGAGCAACAAGCAGCTCAACTTCCTCCAGCACGTCTTCACGATCCTGAAACAGCACGGCCGCGCCGCGATTGTGGTGCCCGACAACGTGCTGTTTGAAGGCGGCGCCGGCGAGACCGTCCGCCGCGAACTGCTCAAGCAGGCGGACGTTCACACGCTCCTGCGGCTGCCCACCGGCATCTTCTACGCGCAAGGCGTGAAGGCGAACGTCCTCTTCTTCGACCGCAAACCCGCGCAGGAGAAACCGTGGACGCAAAAGCTCTGGATCTACGACCTGCGGACGAACCTGCACTTCACGCTCAAGGAAAACACGCTGAAGCGGAGCGACCTCGACGACTTCGTCGCCTGCTACAACCCGAAGAACCGGCACGAGCGCAAGGAGAGCGAGCGTTTCAAGAGCTTCACCTACGACGACCTGCTCAAGCGCGACAAGGCGAACCTCGACATCTTCTGGCTGAAGGATGACGCGCTGGAAGAATCTGCAAATCTCCCCGCACCAGAGATCATCGCCCAAGAAATCACCGACGACCTCGAAGCCGCATTGGAACAGTTCGCGACGATTGCGGAAGACTTGAAGAAGCCGGGCGCGTCCTATTGAAACGCCGCTTCTTCTCTGGGAATTCGTTTCACGAAAATCTCCCGCGCGATGCCGGTCTCGATCGCCAGTTCGGTTTCGCCGACGCGGATGACGAACGTCGGGCGTTTCTGCTGGAGCAACAGCCGGCTGCCGGGCACCAGCCCATAGACCGCGAGCGCATTGCGGCGGGAGTGCTGCTCGCAACTCAGGCAGACCAGTTCGCCCTGCTCGCCCACCTCCAACTCGTGCAGGCCCACCATCTCGCGCTGCGTCGCCCGGCTCGGCTCGCGACAGAACAGGCGCCGCACCCAGCCCAGCAGCCGCGGCTCCGCCGGGAACTCGTATTGGCAGTTTGGGCAACGGATGAGGTTGCAGAACCTGCCCATCGGGCAGCCGTCGGCGCAGTGCGTCTCCGTCCGCTCGAACTCGAACCCGCACAGGGGGCACAGATGGTAATGGTGGGGCGGTTTCTTCATGTTAGAAGCCCAGGATGTGCTCCAGCCGGTGGACGATGCCGCCGACGAGGAACGCGAATGGGAAAATAAACAGCGTGACCCACAGTGCCGTCCGCTTGCCCAGCTCGCGCGCGATCATGAACATCGTCGCGATGCACGGCATGAACAGCGTGATGGTCACCATCGCCACCAATACCTGGTGGGCTGACAACGTCGGGTTGGACCCCGTCGCCGCGTCGAGCAGACATACCGCCCCGTAGTCGCGCCGCAGGAAGCCGATCAGGAACGCGTTGGCCGTCTCAGGCGGCAGGCCGAGCCAGCCTTTCACCAACGGCTCGCACACGCGCGTGATCTTGGAGAGCAGGTCGAGCCGGTCCAGGAAAAACAGGATCGCCGTGCCGAGGATGAACAACGGGATCACCTCCGTCAGATACCACTCCAGCCGCGCGAGCGTCTTGACGGCGATGTTGCCGAACTGCGGCAGGCGCATCGGCGGCAGTTCCATGATGAAGTCGCTCGTCTGGCCGCGATGCACCCGCGCCGCCAGCCAGCCGACCGCGAACGCCACCCCGACCATCAGCAACACCCAGAACGCCGCCGCCGGATACGAGATGCGCGCCATCATCGCCATCAGCACGCCGAGCTGCGCCGAGCACGGCACCGCCAGCGCCAGCAGCAGCGTGGTGATGACCCGCTCCTTGCGCGTCTCCAGGATGCGCGTGGTCATCGTCGCCATCGTGTCGCAGCCGAGGCCCAGCACCATCGGCAGCACGGCCTTGCCGTTGAGGCCCATGCCCCGGAACAGACGGTTCACCATCACCGCCAGCCGCGGCAGATAGCCGCTGTCCTCCAGCAGGCTGAACACCAGGAAGAACGTCGCCACGATCGGCAGCACGATCGCAAAGCCGTAGCTGAACGCCATCGTGATCGCGCCGTATTCACCGACGAGGAAATCATGGAGGAACCGCAGTGCTTCCTGCCACCATGAGAGCGTCACGCCCGGCGCGAGGTTGTATTTCGAGGAGAGCACTTCGCGCGTGCTGGTCATCAACGCGATGCCGCGCGTCGGGGTCAGCGGGATCTCCAGCTTGTATTCCGACGGCTCCATGGCGTGCTGGTGCGGGAACGGCAGCACCGCGTCCACCGCGTGGATCGCCCACGGGCTGACGTGGCGGTGGAACACGACCTCCTCGAAGAAGTTCACGAACGTCCCCGCGCCGACCAGGCCGACGAACCAGAACATGAAATAGAGCGCCAGCGCCAGCAGCAGCGTGCCGCGCAGCGGGTCGGTCGCCCACCAGCCGATCTTCTGCGCGAACGTCGGGTGGCGCGGCCGGTCCAGCGTGTAACACTGGCCCATGACCTCGTTGACGCGCCGCAGCCGCTCGACGTTGCGGTCGTAGTCGGCTGCGGCGCCGCTGGACGGCGCGACGGCGCGCGCCACGAAATCAGAGGCGTTGCAGGCTACGGCGACGTTCTTCTGGAGCAGATGAATGCCCGTGCCTGCCGTGGCGACGGTCGGGACGACCGGGACGCCGAGCAATTCGCTGAGCTTGCGGATGTCAATCCGCCCGCCGCAACGGTCCAGCTCGTCCATCATGTTCAGCACCAGCATTTGCGGCCGGCCCAACTCGGCCAGTTGCAGCGTCAAGAGCAGCGCGCGGCGGAGGTTCTTCGCGTCGGCCACCTGCACGATCTTCGCGGAGGGATGATCGCGCAGCACGTCGCAGGTCACCTGCGCATCGCCGGTGCGCGAGGACAGCTCGTTGACGCCGGGCGTGTCAATCACCGCCACCGCCTCGCCATCGAGGCGGGTCTCGCCGCGCGCGATCTCGACGGTGGTGCCGGGATAGTTGGAGATGATGACGAACTTGCCGGTCAGCTTGCTGAAGAGGACGCTCTTGCCGACGTTCGGGTTGCCGACGAGGACGATGGCCGCCTCTTGCGCCGTTGTGGCGGCGCGCCCGACATTGAGCGTCGCGGTGTCCTGGTTTCCCTTCATGTCCCTAGTAAACGAGCGCCTCCACTTCGTAATGCGCCAGCGCAGGCGCGCCGCGCCGGCCGCCAAACCGCAGCGCCGCGCGGATGGCGCGCTCCTGTTCGCGCATCTGCGCGTCGGTCAGGCACTCGATGCCGGCGGCCATGGTGTGCATCGCATAGCCGCCGTCGGCGTCAATGTCCAGCGGGGAAAAGAAAATCGTGTCGTCACGGTCGAGCGGCAGGGCGTTGAGCAGCCGCGCTGTCTCGCGCTCGTGGGCCGCGGCGAACTTCCGCCCGCCCGCGCCGAGCAGCACGGTCAGGCCGACCGAGATGCGCGCCGCTTTCAGCGTCTTGACGCAATGGCGGATGGCGTCGGGATTGCCCGGCTTGCGCAGCCAGCGCATCAGCTCGCCGTCGCCAGTCTCCATGCCGATATAGGCGCGCCGCAGGCCGAGCGTCCGCAGCGCGGCGAACCGCGCCGCCGTGCGGCGCTCCGCCACGGTCGGGTCCATGAACCCCGCCACGCCATCGAATCGTGTCGCGTGGCCAAGCCACCAGCGCGTCGGCACGCGCGTCACTCGTGCCGGGGGAAACTCGAACTCCTCGCGCAGCACGCCCAGGATGTCGCGAAGCTCCGCCACCGGCACCGACAGCGCGCTGGACTCGCCGAGGAAGATCGAACGTCGCGCCCGCAACGCGTCGCCGTGGTAGGCGACCGCGTCGAGGACGTGCTGGCGGAACTGGCCGGCTGTCCGCAACCGGCTTGGCCCGCGCCGGCGCGCGTCGCAGAACGTGCATTCGGCGCGGCAGCCTTCGGTGGCGTAGAGCGCCAGCGCGTCGTGCTGGTCGGACGGCAGCGAGGGCGTGTGGCCGTAAAGCGCGTGCAGCCGCTCGGCATCGCGGCGGGCGGCCGGCACGTCGAAGTTCGCCGCGCGTTGCAGCAACGGGCCGATCAGTTCCAGGGATCGCGGCTTCGACGGCTTCGCGGCCTCGACATCAGCCCAACGCGCCTGCAACTCGTGCGCGATCAACGCGACGCGCTCCACCGCTTCGGCCACGACCGCGTCGGAGGCATCATGGGTCGGCGCAAGCCGTGCCGTGCTGGAGCCGGCTGGTTGGATCGTGAGCACTTGGTGCGAGAGGCTGCGCAGGCGCGTGCGTTGCGGGTCGGCCACCTTCAACAACCGGCCTTCGAGGTCGTAGTGGAATGACTCGCCCGATTCGAGATGGAGACAGAGTTCAGTCGCCGAGAGCGCGATGACGGCGCGGCGGCCGGAGGCGAGGTGCAGCCGCAGCGCGGCGCGGCCCGATGGCAGCGCGAGGGAAGAAGTTCTTGTGGCGGCAGCCGCTGTCATGGGAGAGGAAGTCCGAAACCCGAAACTCGAAATCCGAAACAAACTCGAAGCTCGAAATCCGAAAGCGGAGGTTCCGCTGCGCGCGTCAAGGCGAAGCTGGTGCTTGGGCAGGTCATGGCGTCTGGTTTCCGGTTCCTTCGGTTTTTCGAATTCGGATTTGTTTCGGATTTCGAGTTTCGAGCTTCGGATTTCAGACCGGAGGTCTGTCAGCTTGGGGCAACTTCCATGGGCGCGGTGAGGCCGATTTCCTCGTCGGTGAGGTAGCATGCCGGGTCCTCCGCCCACGGGTCGCCATGGACCTGTAGCGCGCGCACGCGGAAGCTGCCGCCGCAAACCGGCTTGAACCCGCACGCGCCGCAGCGGCCTTTCAGGAGCGGCAGCCGGTTGCGGAGCTGGGCGAGCAACGGGATGGAGTTGTCGCTCCAAATCTGGCTGAACGGGCGCTGTTTCACGCTGCCGAGCGTCGCGCTCTGCCAGAACTGGTCGGGATGCACGTTGCCCTGCGTGTCAATGTTGGCGATGCCGATGCCCGAGGAGTTCGCCCCGCCGCCATTCCACGCCATCCACTTATGGACCTCCTCGGCTCGCGCCGGGTCGCGCTCGCGCAGGCGCAGGTAGATGCAGGCGTTGTCGGCGTGGTTGTCCACGGTCAGGATTTCCTTGCCCAGCCCGCGCCGGTGAAAGTCCGCGGTTCGCTCCAGGATGACCTCCATCGCGCGGCGCACCTCGGCGGGCTGCAACTCATCGGCGGCGTTGCCGCGGCCGGAATAGACAAGGTGATAGAAACACGCCCGCTCGATGCCCTCGCGCTCGATGAAATCGAAGATCTGTGGCAGGTCCTGGCAGTTGCGGCGCGTCAGCGTCAGCCGCAGGCCGGCCTTCTGGCCGACGGCGCGGCAGTTCCGCATCCCCTGCACGGCGGCGTCGAACGCGCCGGCCTTGCCGCGGAACTTGTCGTTCGTCTCGCCAATGCCGTCTAGGGAGATGCCGACGTAGCGCAGGCCGATGCCGCGCAAAATCTTCGCCTTGTCAAGGTCGAGGAGCGTGCCATTGGTTGAGAGCGTCAGGCGCAGGCCCTTGCTGGCGGCGTAGCGCATGAGGTCGAACAAGTCGGGCCGCACCAGCGGCTCGCCGCCGGAGAACAACAGTGCCGGCACGCCGTAGCCCGCCAGATCGTCAATCACCCCGCGCGCCTGCTCGCCAGTCAACTCGCCGGGATACGACTGCGCGTAGCTGTCGGAGTAACAATGGACGCAGCGCAGGTTGCAGGTGCGGGTGATGTTCCAGACCACAATGGGCCGGCGCTCGGACGCCGCCCGCGGCGCGCCGTGGCCGTGCCCGTAGCGAAGATCGTCCGCCGGCTGGCTCTCGCCGCAATACAACTTCGTAATGTTGACCACGTTGACCTTTCTCGAACCCTGTCCGTCCCCACCCAGGACGCCGGCTGCGCGACATGCGCCCGCGAATCCACTCGAAGCTTCTATACTTAACCACCATCCGCGATTTTGCAACAGGCAGCGTGGCGCAAACGCCCCAGGGGGCGCAACTTGACACCCGCGCCAAGTCCCGAAAGGGACGGTCGAGAATAG
>DYDC01000037.1 GCA_020718125.1 Methylacidiphilum sp.
CTCAACGGCTCCATCCTCGGCATGAAACGCGCCGAGATCGCCCGCAAACTCGACCAGATCGTGGCTTTTGCCGAGATTGACAAGTTCATTGACACGCCCGTGAAGTTCTACTCCAGCGGCATGTATGTGCGGCTGGCGTTCGCGGTGGCGGCCCATCTCGACCCGAACATCCTGCTGATTGACGAGGTGCTGGCCGTGGGCGACCTGCGGTTCCAGCGCAAGTGCATGGGTTTCGCCCGGCGCCTGCGGGACAGCAACGCCACCGTGGTGGTGGTCTCGCACAATATGTTCGCCATCAAAGCGATGTGCGACCGCGTCATTTACCTGCGCGGCGGCCATCTGGTTCACGACGGCGACGTGCAGACCGCGATTGGCCTCTACGAGAAGGACAGCCACTTGGAGATCGCGTCATGGGCGCAGGGCATTCTGGGCACTACCGATGTCAGCAAGTGTCCGATCGTGTTTACCGACGTGCGGATGCTCGATGAACAAGGCAAGCCCCGCACGGTATTCGAGTTCGGCGAACGGATGCGCGTGCGGTTGACCTACGAGGCGCGGGAACCGGTGGCGAATCCGAACTTCTGCATCGGTTT
Organism: Methylacidiphilum sp.; assembly: GCA_020718125.1. Taxonomy (GTDB): domain Bacteria; phylum Verrucomicrobiota; class Verrucomicrobiia; order CAIQCK01; family CAIQCK01; genus JACRKA01. The sequence continues at coordinate 594 of DYDC01000037.1, forward strand.
CAGCCGGTCGGACAACGTGCATTGTTGCACCCATTCCGCGTTCGTGGACGGCCTTCGCATTCCGTCGGTGACCGGTCGTGGCGTCGTGGAGGTCCTGACGCCGCCGTTGAAGCTCGCGGCCGAGCTTTACACGCTCAACATCGGTATATGGGACTCGGAGTTCAAACGGCTCTACAGCGCGCAGGTCGGGGGCAACTTCCACGTCCGCCACGCGCTTTTCAGCACCCACTTCGGCGTCTTCTACGAACCCGCGCAATGGAAAATCCTGTGAGACATCATGATTAACATCGCTGTCATCGGATACGGCTACTGGGGGCCGAACTTGCTCCGCAACTTCCACGAGGCCGATGGCGCGCGCGTCGCTGTGTGCTGCGACCAGAGCGAGCCACAACTTGCGAAGGCCAGGAAACGGCATCCAACCGTCGAGATGACCACGAGCTTCGACGCCGTGCTGGCCGACCCGGCCATCCATGCGGTGGCCATCGCGACGCCGGTGCGCACTCACTACGAGATGGCCAAGCGCGCCTTGGAGGCCGGCAAACACGTCCTCGTCGAGAAACCCCTCACCATGCGGGTCGAGCACGCCGAGGAACTGTGCGCCCTCGCCGAAAAGAAGAGCCTCGTGCTGATGGTGGACCACGTGTTCGTCTATAGCCCGCCCGTGCAAAAGATGAAGGAGATCGTGGACAGCGGGCGGCTCGGCAAACTGTTCTTTATAGACAGCGTCCGCATCAACCTCGGCCTGTTCCAGCACGACGTGAACGTGGTGTGGGACCTCGCGCCGCACGACCTCTCCATCGTGGACCATCTGGTGGGCCGGCTTCCGCGCGGCCTGTCGGCCTTCGGCGGCAGCCACGCCGGCAACGACATCGAGGACGTCGCCTATCTCAACCTCGACTACGGCGACGGTCTCATCGCGAACTTCCACGTCAACTGGCTCTCGCCCGTCAAGGTCCGCAGCATGATCATCGGCGGCAGCGACCAGAGCCTCATCTACGACGACCTCGACGCCAGCGAGAAGATCAAGGTCTATAACCGCGGCATCTCCGTCGCCAAGACGCAGGAGGAGCGCCGCCAGGCCCTCATCAGCTACCGCTCCGGCGACGTGTGGTCGCCCAACATCGCCAACACCGAGGTGCTGGCAAAGATGACCGCGCATTTCATCGAGTGCGTCGCGCAGGGCAGACATCCGCTCAGCGACGGCCGGGCCGGCCTGCGCATCGTGCGCATCCTCGACGCCGCCCAGCGCAGCATCAAGACCCAGGGAGGCCGCGTGACGCTGTGAGCGGCAAGCGGTAAGCGGCAAGAGGTAAGAGAACGATGAGAAAACAGGACACGATGAGAACCAACGGCAGCGACCATAGGCGAAGCCGTGACGTAGCCCGCGACCCTGTCGCGGCATACCCGCCCGTTTCCGCTTCCCGCTTGCCGCCTCCCGCTTGCCCCTTCCGCCATGAACCCCATGCCTGAATTCTCCCGCATCGCGCCCGACGTGAAACTCGGCGAAGGCGTCCAGATTTACGGCTTCGTCAACCTTTACGGCTGCAGCATTGGCGACGGCAGCCGCATCGGCACGTTTGTCGAGATTCAGCGCGGGGCTGTGATCGGCAAACGCTGTAAGGTTTCCAGCCACACCTTCATCTGTGAAGGCGTTACCATCGAAGACGAATGCTTCATCGGCCATCACGTCGTCTTCATCAACGACCGTTACCCCGCCGCCGTCAACGCCGACGGCGCCTTGCAGACAGCCGCGGACTGGAAATGCATCCCCACGCGCGTCTGTCGGCGCGCCGCCATCGGCAGCGGCGCGGTCATCCTCTGCGGCGTGACCATCGGCGAAGGCGCGGTCGTCGGCGCGGGCGCCGTGGTGACCAAGGACGTGCCGCCGCACACGGTCGTCGCCGGCAATCCCGCGCGCGTCCTGAAGAAGAAGGAGTGAGGCTATGGAGTTGAAGGACAAGAATGTTCTGATCACCGGTGGCGCGGGGTTCATCGGCTCGGAACTCAGCCGTCAACTGTGCGAGCACGGGGCCAACGTGACCATCGTTGACAATCTGGTGAACGGCAAAGCCGAGAATGTGGCGGCGTTGCTCGGCCCGCGTTGCAGGCTGGAACGGACGGACATTCGCGACGAAGCAGGGATGGCGTCGTTGTTGCGAGAGGCGGAGGTCGTGTTTCACCTCGCCTGCTTGGGCGTGCGCCACTCCATTCACTCGCCGCTGGAGAACCACGAGGTCAACGCGACCGCCACCCTGAACCTGCTCAAGGCCGCCCGGTCGGGCGGCGTCCGGCGCTTCGTGTATGTCTCCAGTTCCGAGGTCTATGGCACCGCCATGCGGGTGCCGATGACGGAAGAACATCCGGCGTTTCCCATGACCGTGTATGGCGCGTCGAAGCTCGCGGGCGAATGTTACGCGCGCGCCTTCCACCGCACCTACGACTATCCCACGGTGGTGGTGCGGCCGTTCAACACCTACGGCCCGCGCTGTCACCACGAGGGCGACAGCGGCGAGGTCATTCCCAAGTTCCTCCTGCGCGGCATGGCGGGACAACCGATGGTGGTGTTTGGCGACGGCACGCAGACCCGCGACTTCACCTACGTCAGCGACAGCGCGCGCGGCATCCTGATGGGCGGCGTGGCCGACGAGGCGATCGGGCAAACCATCAACATCGGCAGCGGATTTGAAATCAGCATCAACTCGCTGGCGGACGAGGTGAAAGCCGTCCTGCAACAGCCTGACGCCCGAATCCTCCACGAGACGCCGCGGCCCGGCGATGTGTTGCGGCTCTACGCCGACACGACCAAGGCCCAGAGACTATTGGGGTTCAAGCCGACGGTGAGTTTCGCAGACGGCTTGGTGCAATTGCGCGACTGGTATCGAAGCCTTGGCGTGCCGCCTGAGAGACTTCTGGAGCAGGAGATCGTGCAGAACTGGAGACCGAAGCAGGAAACAGACAGGCGCTAAGAGGAAGCGCACGTTGAAGGATATGATTCCGATCACGAAACCTCTCATGGGCCGCGAGGAGGCGGAGGCCGTCAACGCCGTTATCGCCAGCGGCTGGCTGACGCAGGGGCCGCGCGTGTCCGAGTTCGAGAAAGTCGTCGCTGGTTACGTCGGCGCGTCCCACGCGGTGGCGTGCAGCAGTTGCACCACGGCACTGCACATGGCGCTGATGACGCTCGGCGTTGGCCCCGGCGATGAGGTCATTGTGCCCTCGTTGAGCTTCATAGCCTCCGCCAACGCAATCCGCCACACCGGTGCGCGGCCCGTGTTTGCCGAGGTGGACCTGCGCACGTTCAATCTCGACCCGGCCGACGTGGAGCGCCGCATCACGCCGCGCACCAAGGCGATCATGGTCGTCCACCAGATGGGCGTGCCGGCGGATATTGACGCCTTTCTCGACATCGGCCGGCGGCGCGGCGTGAAGATTTTCGAGGACGGGGCCTGCGCGCTCGGCAGCCGCTACAAAGGCCGGCCCGTCGGCGCGCATTCCGAGATGGCCTGCTTTTCGTTTCATCCGCGCAAGGTCATCTGCACCGGCGACGGCGGGATGGTGACGACCAACAACGCTGCCTACGCCGAGAAAATGCGTCTGCTGCGCCAGCACGGCATGAGCGTCACCGACGCCGCGCGCCATGCCGCGAAGACGATCGTCATCGAGGAATACCCCATCTTCGGCTACAACTTCCGCCTCACCGACCTGCAAGCCGCCGTCGGCCTCGAACAGATGAAACGCCTCGACGGCCTGATCGCTCGCCGCGTCGAGCTGGCGACCCGCTACACGTCGCTCATCACTCATCACTCATCACTCATCACGCCTTTTGTTCCGGCTTGCGCGCAACCGAATTTCCAGTCCTATCCGGTGATCCTGGGTGACGAGTGTCAAGTGTCGCGAAACGAAGTCCTGCAACGCCTGCTCGACGCCGGCATAGCTGCACGGCGCGGCATCATGACCGCGCACCGCGAGAAGGCTTACACCGACGCCTACGGCCCGCAGTCGTTGCCGATCACCGAGCGGGCCAGCGACCGCTCGCTGTTGCTGCCGTTGTTCCCGCAGATGACCGAGTCGGAGCAGGACCGGGTGGTTGAGGCGCTCGACAAGGCGGTGAGAACATGGCGGATTCGGAAGGCACGATGACTGCCCAGGGTTCCAAGCGGTTCGGCTCAGCGTTACGCGTTGCGGCGGTCGTGGTTTTAGTGGGACTTGCCACGCACCAATCTGCCCGCTATCCGTGGATATGGGGGCGGTATTCGCTGCCCTATTTTGTTTATGGCCTAGCGCTGGTCGGCGCGTTGTTCTTCCTCGCGGCCCTTTTCCGTCGTTTCGGGGGGAGAGCGGGCATCTTGGTTCTGGCGGGCGTCATGGCCTTGAGTGGTGTGGCTCTGGTTGCTGAACTGGCCGGCCAGGTTTACGCGTGGTTCCATCCGTGTTACCAGGTGCTTTACCTGATGCCCGACAGGGCGACCGGATGGAAGCCGGTGCCGAAGTTTCAATGGACCTGTTCGGGGTATGTGGATTGGTATGCGCGGGAATTCAGCGTGCCGTGTGAGGCAAACTCGCATGGGTTCGTGGATGTCGAGCATCACGGGCCGAAGCCGGCAGGGGTGGTTCGTGTGGCCCTGTTGGGCGACTCGTTCGTAGAAGCCTTGCAAGTGCCGCTTCCCAAACGGGCTGCGCGGCTGTTGGAGCAACGGCTAAACACGGCCCAAGGCGCCTCGTTGGGAACGGTCAGGTATGAGGTGCTGAACTTTGGCGTCTCCAATTTCAGTGTCGGGCAGTATCTGCTGGTCTGGGAGGAGTATGTTCGAAAGTTTTCACCCGACTACGTGTTGGTCTTCGTCGGCGGACTTCACATGGATCGCACGGTGGCGCCGTCTGAGTGCGGGCAGTTTTCTGCCACACAGGGAAGACAGCTTGAGATCCGCCCCGTTTTTGGAATGGAGAGCGGCCAACTCGTGCGCCAACCCGCGCGAGATTACGAGGAGTTCTGCAAGCTGCAAGAGATGTTGATCCGCACGGAGTTTGGCGGCGGACGAATCCGCAGCCGGACTCAAGAGATCTTTCTACGGCCTTACCTGAGTTGCCTAGGGTATTCGTCCTTGCTGAACCTCCAACTGCACTGGCAGGGCCGCGTGAAGACGGCAGTCCCCGATGTGGGTGCTGATGTCCTTGCGATCAATTTGCGCGTCATCGAGGAGCTTCAGCAGAGTGTGAATCAAGCGAGAGCGGTTTTGGCTGTCATGGATGTGTCGCAGGAAATGGCCGGCTGGCGGCAGGGTGCTGAGCTGTCAGAGCGCCTGCGCGCATTCTGCGCCGGACGAGGCATAGGCTACGTGCCGGTTGATGCAGAGGTGAAGGCCGCTCGTGGGAAGGGGATTGAAGTCCGCTGGCGTCACGATCCGCATTTTAATGAAGCGGGCAACCGCGTGTTTGCAGACGCGATGCATCGTTGGCTCGACAGCGCAACAACACAGAAACGAACAGCGGAATGAGTTCAGTTCCTCTTTGTGGATAAAGCAATTCAAGGTCTAACTATGCGCGCGATCATCTTTGGTGCCGGAAATCATGGACGGGTGGTGCTCGACATCCTGCGCGCCCAGGGCCGCAACGTCATCGGCTGGCTGGACGAGAACCGCGCGCTCTGGGAAACCCAGGTTGCCGGGCTGACGGTGCTGGGCGGTCTGGACTGGCTGCGCCAACATAAGAGCGACGGCCTCGGTGTCATCGCCGGCATCGGCAACACCCAGCCGCGCGTGGCGGTCTCGAAGGCCGTCGAGTCGCTGGGCGTCCCGCTGATTAACGCCATCCATCCATCCGCCGTGGTCATGCCAACGGCCACGCTGGGCTGCGGCATCTGCATCTGCGCCGGCGCAATCATCGGCACCAGCGCGCAAATCGGCGATTACGCGCTCGTCAACACCGGCTCTTCGATTGACCATGATTCCGTGCTCGAAGAAGGCGCCTGGGTCTCACCCGGCGTGGTGACGGCCGCCTGCGTGCGAATCGGTCGCGGTGCCTACGTGAGCACCGGGGCTGTCTTGGTAGCCGGGGTGAGTATTGGCGATGGGGCGGTCGTCGGCGCCGGCACGGTGGTTACGCGGCATGTCCCGGCTGGGATGCGGATGTTGGGAGCTGCGCCTCATAAGCTGTTGAAGATAGATGAGTCATTTGATTGGAAACGGTTGATCTCAGGCGATCCGCCTGAGTGACCGAAGTGGCCAGGTTTTGTGGAGAAACTCGATGACCGAGAGAGAAATTGCCATCAGTTGTCCGTCGTCCACCAGTTCGGCAGCGCCGAACGCGGCGCGACAAGGGGGGGCAATAAATGAGGACCGGGACAGGACTGCGGTGCCTGCACAGCGTTGACGGGCGATTCGAGGAAGAAATTCTTGTGAGCATTTTCGATACAACTTCGATTCAAGCGCGGATCGGGGACAAGACGCTCGTCGGTTACGGGGCGGGATGGGCTGCCTTGGCGACGATGCGGACGAGTTCTTTGAAGTTCTCCTTCCTCGTGGATGATAACCCGCAGTTGCAGGGCCACAATCTCCTGGGGGTTCCCATACGTCCCTCGTCAAGTCTCAAGGAGATGGAACGCGCGCAGACCTTCCTCATTGCGATGGCCTCCACCAGCAGCTCCGTCGCATGGGATTGCGATACGGCGAGGACTGGCTGGATTGTTCTTCGGTGCATTTCGAGACGGTCGGCAATCGTTTGCGCGGCGAGTTTGGCATTTCTCCGGATCGTGATCTCTTCGCGAGAATCCGCGTATTGTCCCTTTCCAGTGCGCTGGACAATCTTTCCGGCATCGCTGGCACATGGCTTTTTGCGGAGCTGTTGAAACAGGCGAGCCAGAACGTGGACGGAAACATCGCCGAGATGGGCGTTTATAAAGGCAGCAATGCATTGACCGCGCTGCTGTTGCTCGGCAGCCAGATTGGGCGCAGGCGCTATCATCTGTTCGACAGCTTCGCCGGGTTGGCCGGGCCATCCGTTCACGACCCATCCGATTGCGCGGGAGAGTTCGACGATGTTTCGCTGCCGCAGATTCAGGACCTTTTCACGAACTTCGAGCAGGCGCGGATCCACGTCGGGCTGTTTTCGGAAACGCTGCACGAGGTCGCGTCCGAGTGCTTCGCGCTGGTTTATGTGGACTGCGATCTTTACGAGCCGACACTGGAGTGCTGTGAGTTTTTCTACGACCGGTTAAGTCCCCACGGGACACTGCTGTTCCATGATTACTGTGAAGCCTTCCCGAATCTGCCCCAGGCGATCAAACAGCCGTTTGCCGGCGTGAAGAAGGCCGTGGACGAGTTTTTTGCAGCTCGACCGGAGAAGGTCATTGAGTTCCCGGAGACGAGCCATGCACTGGTCGTCAAGCGGTGAGGGGGGCTTATTGAACGTGAACGCACCGCACTCAGTGGAGCCGCAGACGCGCCGGGACGAAATAGACCGCCTGATCGCTTCGGGAGAAACGAGCCGGGCGGCGTTGTTGCTCGGCCAAGTCTGGCGCCAGAATCCCGGTCTGGCGCAGGCGGGTTTCGTGGTCTCGCGTTTCGAGAAGATCGACCCGAGCTTGTCACGGGCGCGTTGTCGCATCGCCGTGCTGCGTTCGTTCACGGTAGAGCCTCTGGTGCCGTTGTTGCGCGCCTCGGCGGCTGTGAACGGCATCGCCGTGACCGTCCATGTCGGCGACTTCAATACATATGCCCAGGAACTACTCGATCCCTCCAGCAGCCTTTACCGGTTCGATCCCGACATCGTGATCCTCGCGGCGCAAGCGCGCGATGTGGCGCCGGACCTGTGGTCCGACTTCGCTCAACTGTCCCCGCAGCAGGTCGAGCAGGCCGTGCAGCGCGTCAGTGAGAGCTGCCGGTGTTGGGTGCAGGCGTTTCACAGTCGTAGCAAGGCGCATTTGGTCATTCACAACCTGGAGATGCCATGCGTGCCGTTCCAAGGCGTTTTGGACGGTCAATCGCCCAGCGGCCAGGTGGCCGCCTTACAGCGGATCAACGGCGAGTTGAAACGATTGGCTTCGGAACACACCGGCGTTTACGTGTTGGACTATGACGGGTTGATTGCCCGGCACGGCCATGAGCAATGGCACGACGAGCGGAAATGGCTCACGATGCGCATGCCCATTGCGGCTGACAAACTCATCCACCTTGCCAATGAATGGCTCCGCTTCATCCATCCGTTGACGGGCAGAGCCTGCAAGGTGCTGGTGACAGACTTGGACAATACGCTGTGGGGCGGTGTCATTGGCGAAGACGGTTTCGAGGGCATCAAGGTTGGGACCGAATATCCCGGAGCGGCCTATCAGGCGTTGCAGCGGGCGATGTTGGACCTCCACCATCGTGGCATCCTGCTGGCCGTGTGCAGCAAGAACAACGCCGACGAAGCCATGGCGGCGCTGCAGCGCCATCCCGGCATGTTGTTGCGGCCACAGCACTTCGCCGCCATGCGCATCAACTGGAACGACAAGGTCCAAAACCTGCGCGAGATCGCCGCCGAGTTGAACATCGGGACGGACGCGCTGGCGTTCCTCGATGATAACCCGGTCGAAAGAGAATTGGTGCGGGCCGAGATGCCGGAGGTGACTGTGATCCAGTTACCACAAGACGCGGTGGGTTTTGCCGCGGCGTTGCGCGACAGCCCGGTCTTTGAGCGGCTGGCGTTGTCGGCCGAAGACCGCGAGCGCGGCCGTTATTATGCGGAGCAGCGCCAACGGACCGAGGTGCAACAACGAGCGGTTTCGATTGAGGACTTTTATCGCTCGCTGGAGCAGGAAGTGGAGATCGCTCATGTGACGCCTCAAACGCTTAGTCGCGTTGCGCAACTGACGGAGAAAACCAACCAGTTCAACCTCACGACCCGGCGCTATAGCGAGCAACAGATCGCCTCGTTTGCCACCGACCCGGCATGCGAAGTCCTCACGGTTCGCGTTCGCGACCGGTTCGGCGATAACGGCTTGGTGGGCGTGGCCATCGTCCGCTTTGACGGCGAGGTTTGCGAGATTGACACGCTGCTGTTGAGTTGCCGGGTCATCGGCCGAACCGTGGAAACCGCCGTCCTCGCATGGTTGGCCGAGCGATCACGTGCTCGTGGCGCGAAGCAGTTGCGTGGCTGGTTCGTGGCGACGAATAAGAACGCCCCAGCCAAGGATGTTTATTCCAAGCACTCATTCCAGCTCTTAGAAGAAGAAGCTGGAACCTCGCTTTGGGCAATGGATCTGGCGCAGGCTGCTATCCGCTGCCCGGAGTGGATAACACTCAGAACCATCGGGGAACCTAGCCAATGAGCTTGCACGTTAGCGAGCGCGTCCAGGAGATTGCGGCAGACATATTCAATCTGCCGAAGGAAAAGATCACACCCACCTGTTCGCCGAAAGAGATTAAAGTCTGGGACTCGCTGCAACACGTGAATCTGGTGCTGGCCCTCGAACAGGAGTTCGGATTGGAGTTTGAGCCGGACGAAATCCAGCAGATGAAGAGCATCGAGAAAATTGCAGGACTCGTGAAACAGAAGCTAGAGCGCCATGAGACATAGTGAAATCCCCATAACGAGCCCGTGGTTTGATGAGGCTGAGATCGCATCGCTCGCGCAGGTCATTCGGTCCGGCTGGGTCACGCAGGGGCCGAAGGTCGCCGAGTTCGAGAAGGCGGTCGCGGCCTACACCGGCGCGCGGTTCGCGGTCGCCACCACATCGTGGTCCACCTCGATGTTCCTAACCATGCGATTGCGCGGCATCGGGCAGGGTGACGAAGTGATCGTGCCGTCATTCACCTGCGTGGCGACGGCGAACGCCATCCGGCAGACGGGCGCGATGCCGGTCTTCGTGGACATGGACCGGCGCACGTTCAATCTCGATCCGAACCTGATCGGGCCGGCGATCACGCCGCGGACGAAGGCGGTCATGGTGGTTCACTACCTTGGCATGGCGGCGGACATGGACGCCATCAACGCCATCGCCCGCAAGCGCGGCCTGCTGGTCTTTGAGGATGGGGCCGTTGCGCTCGGCGGCGGCTACAAGGGCAAAAAAATCGGCAACCTTGGCGCGCCGACGGGCTTCAGTTTTCACGGCCGCAAGATCATCACCACGGGCGATGGCGGGATGCTGACCACCAACGACGAGGCGCTCGCGGCCAAGGCGCGGATCGTCCGTTCCCACGGCGCATCGGTCTCCGACCTGGCGCGGCATCAAGCCAAGGGTGCGCTCATCCAGGAATACACCGAGATGGGCTACAACTTCCGCATGACCGACCTCCAAGGGGCGGTCGGCGTCGAGCAAATGAAGAAGCTGCCAGCGATCCTCGCGCGACGGCAGGCGCTGGCGGCGCGTTACGACAGGCTGCTCGCGGAAATGCCGGAGATCGAGACGCCTTATGTTCCGCCGGGCTATGAGCACTCGTATCAGACCTATCTCGTCTGGCTGACGCCGAAATGCCGGGTCTCTCTGGAGGACATCCTTAAGGCCACCGCCGCGCGCGGTGTGTCCTGCCGTCATTCCATCATCTGCCACACGCAGCCGTTCTACCGGAAACTGTGCGGCGAGTTGCGGCTGCCGTTGACGGAAGAAGCCGCGCGGCGGACCGTGGCCCTGCCGCTTTATCCGCAGATGACCGAGGAAGAACAGGACTACGTGGTGGCGACGCTGAAGGACGTGTTGATGGGAAAGTGATTTTCATGAACCACGCAAGCATGGCGGCAACACGAAGCGTCCCGTGTCAGCAGTGGTCTATTGTGCTTTCCTTGATGAAGAAGTCCTTTGGCTCGCAAGATGGCGAAATCCTTCCCTGCGATGCCCCGCCGCAAGCCCGCTCGATGAACTGATTTGCCATGACTGCATGCCCTTTTTGCGGCGGCGAATGCCACCAGATGTATCCCATCACGTTAGGGTCGCAAAGCCGGTGGCTCTTGCGTTGCCAGCAGTGCCTTTCGTGCTCGCCCAGCACCATTTTCAGCGAACAGGCGCTGCATGAATTCTACGCAACGGACTACTTTGCGGGCGAGGAATGGCAAATCCAAAAGAGCCGGCTGCTTGCAGCCGATTACATCAAAAAGGCCGAAGCGTGCGGATTGCTAACCCTCGGCCTGCGTTACCTCGAAATCGGCGCTGGTTACGGCCACTTCGCTGATGCTTGCCATCACAAGACCCACTCAATACTGGACGTCATCGAGTTAAGCCGTGACTGCCGGCGTTACATCGAATCACGCTCTCCCGGAATAAGAATCCTGGGTGCCACGCTAGACGATGTGCCATCTGACCGGATCTATGATCGGATTTTTTGTTTTCACGTTGTCGAACACGTGCCATCAGTGGACCTTTTCCTGTCGAAGATCGCCGCCCATCTCACCCCAGGCGGGCGTCTCCTCATCTTGACGCCCAATGCGGCCTCGCGCTCCTTTCTTCGGAACGGCGTGCGATGGGGTTGGAGCTGTTCCAATCAGCATTGCACTTTTCTTTCTCCTTTCATTCCGGATTCTTTTTTTCAATCTGCCGGCTTTGATGTCCTCGCTCGCCGCTCCCTCCGGCCTGCGCCGATTCACACTCCCAGCAGCGTGCTTCTCGTGATTGAGGGGGGGCTAAGACGGCTCGGTCGGCTGCACAATGAATCGCTTTCGGCGCGGACCATTTGCGCAAAGGTCGGTTGGCGGGTGCTCGAAAGCTTACGACCGCAATTTCAACAGAACGATCCGGACGCGAAGCTGCTGAGGATCGAGCGCTTCTTTCATCGGTTCCAAGGCGCAAACAACCGCGACGAACTCTTGCTGCTCTTGGTTAAACGTCCAGACCCCATTTCGTCAGACAACAGGTGACGACGACCCATGAGACGCGATTGCGAAGCGGTCTGGCTCAACCCGATGAAGCTGTTCTGTTCCGTTCCGAGGTTTCTGTTGTGAATCCGACTGTTTCATTTGTCGTCCCGTGCTACAAATACGCGCACCATCTCGCGGAGTGCGTGAACTCGATCCTGTCGCAGACCTCTACGGACTTCGAAGTGATCATCATGGACGACTGTTCGCCCGACAACACCCCGGAGGTGGCCGCGTCGTTCAAGGATCCCCGGGTCATCTACGTGCGGCAGCAGAAGAACGTCGGCGGCGTGGCCAACATGAACGACGGCATCCGCCGCGCGCGCGGCAGATACGTCTGGCCGATTTCAGCGGATGATGCGCTCGTGCGGCCCGATGCGCTGGCCGATTACGTCACAGTAGGTGAGAAAAATCCCGGCGTGGGAATGTTCTTCTCATCGGGGCTGTTGTTGTCAGACCCTCATGACACCGGGCATACAGACCTGCCCGCGGTCATCGCCCGCGAAGGGTGGGGAACCCATGTCGTCGCGGAGACCGTTCGATCCGGGCGGGATGAGATCATTCCGGCGAAGGCGTTGTTCGTGGAACTGGCCAACACGATCCATATCTGTCCGCCCACGGTCATGTTCCGGGCGTCTGGATTTGCGAAGGCGGGCATGTGGCCGGAGGATGCGAGTGTGAAACAGTCTCCCGACTGGTTGTTGTGGGCGCGGTTTGCCTTCTTCTTCGATGTCGCCTTCATTGCCCGCCCCGCGGCGGGATACCGCATACACGCAACGAGTGAGTTTCGGACTTACCGAACCCAAGAACAGGCGGGCTTGCGCGACGCGTTTTTTGCCGTGCTGTGGAAGATGCTCGAACTGGCCGACGGCGACGCCGCGGCGGCGCAAGTTCTCGATGCCATCGTGAAGCACGCGCTCTCGGCGATTGCGAAGACGCTGCGCGGTGAGACGAAGCTGCCGTTCACGCTGACGATTCAACAGGCCGAGGAGATCATTGAGAAACACGCGCGCAGCCCGCGGGAAGCGCCCCTGCTTCGGCGGCGGATTCGCCGGGAGTATGCAGACGTGTGCAGTCATCTTAGCAGATGTCTTCAGCGCGAAGGAGACCGGGACCGGGCGCGAGTTTGCTGCTCCGAGGCGGTTCGCAGCAATCCGCTCAAGTTGAAGACTTGGTTGAGGCTGGCTTGGTTGAGTTGCCGGGGCGGTGGTGGCTGATAGCGAGTCTTGGCGCACATGAAACCGTTGGTCAGCGTCATTATCCCAACGCACAACCGCAAGCAGTTGCTGGCGGAGGCGGTGGACAGCGTGCTCGCGCAGACGTTTCCCAATCTGGAAGTCATCGTTGTGGACGACGGGTCCACAGACGGCACAGGCGAGATGGTTCGCGAACGCTATGCACGTGAGATGCGCGTTCGTTACATCTGGCAGGAAAACGGCGAACGCGCCGTCGCCCGAAACCGGGGCATCGCGGCGGCCCAGGGCGATTTCGTGGCATTCCTGGATTCCGACGATGCCTGGCTTCCGCAGAAACTGGAGAAGCAGATGCCGTTGTTTGCGGATCCTGCTGTGAACCTGGTCCACTGCGGCTATTCAATCATTGACCACAATGGAGCCAAGGTTCGCGATCTGGTCCGCGATGAAGGCGTCACAGGGGACATTTTTTTCAACATGATCTATCAGAACGAAATCGGCTCGCCCACCGCAGTGGTGCGGCATCGCACGATTGAGAGAGCCGGCCTGTTCTGTGCGAACCCCTTGCTGCTCACCTTCGAGGACTGGGAATTCTGGACCCGGATGTGTTACGGGTCGCGCGTGGCCTATGTGGCGGAGCCGTTGGCGCTTTATCGCGTGCATGGCGGCAACACCGAGCGGCCCGTGTCGGCGGCCTCCTATCGCGCTTTTCTCCGCGAAATCTTTCGTTGTGTGTCCGCGGAGGATCGTCCGAGAGTCACGCAAGCGGCAGCGGGACGATTCCTCGGCCTGGTGCGTCGGGCCGAAGGACAGGGGAACCTGCGCGAAGCCTGGCGCACGATTTTCATCGCTGTGGGTTGCGTGGGCTGCGGTTTTCTTTGGAGAAACCTGTTGCCCAGCCTGCGGCTTCTTGCCGACCTGTTGTTGGGTCGCAAGGTGGCCAATGTCTTGCGCGTGATGTTGGGCCGACCGCCGTCACAGTGAACGTGCTCCAAAAAATCCGCAATCAGCTTGTCCGGACGCACGTCGCGATGCCGGCGCCGGCGGGACGACGCAAGGTGTTGATCTTCCTGCAATCCGAGACTTGGGGCGGGATGGAAAATCACACTTTTGCGTTGACGATGGACCTGGCCGCAACACGGGAGTATTGGCCCGTTATGGCCATGTTGCGAACGC
>DYDC01000038.1 GCA_020718125.1 Methylacidiphilum sp.
ATCATCGGAGCGTGGCGGATTTGGAAGCGCGGGCGGAGCCGTCGCCGCCGCCGGCGTTGAGGGCAACCGCAGATTCGGCTGTGAGCGGGTTGCAGTGGGCGATGGATGCCGGATGAGCGCGGTTGCTTTTTAGCGGGGCCTCGCAATAATCGCGTCGTTATGAAACGCATCGCGGTGTTGTGGCTGGCCGTCGCCGCGCCGTTGTTCGGCGCTGAGCCGGTCGTGTCGTGGGAGAAGGCGCGGGACGTGATCGGCCAGCGGGCGACGGTGGAGGGGACGGTCGTGGCGACGCGCAAGACGGAGAAGGTCTGCAACCTGAACTTCTCGGCGAACTGGCGGAAGGATTTTTCGGCGGTGATCTTTGCGGGCAGCTTCTCCAAATGGCCGGAGGACATCGAGGGGCGGTATCGCGGCCGGAAGGTGCGCGTCACGGGGACGGTTGCGGAATACCAAGGCCGCCCTCAGATCATCGTGTCAGAACCGTCACAGATCGAGATCGTGGAGGAGACGGCTGCTCCCGCGCCGTCATCAACAAGTCCGCCGACGCCGGTCGCCGCGACAGAAACGCCCGCGCCACCTGCCACGCCAACCGCCCCGGCTCCGCCTCCGGTTTCGCCGGGTGAGGCCGCCATGGCAGCAGTGCCCGCCACGCCCGGCGTGCCGATTTCAATTACGCCGCCGACGTTGAGCAAGGAACTGGCGCCGTTCACAGTGGAGGTGAGACGGTTCACGGGAGCGAGGCAGGGAAGCGGGGTGGTGACCAAGACGGGAGCGAGTTTTTTCCAAACGATGCGGCTGGGCGTGACGCTGCGGAACACGCAACGCGTGGCCGTGGGGCCGCTGGAATGGCAGTGGGTGGTCGCGTTGTTCGACGTGTCGTCGTCGGGGGATACAAAGCAGCAGTTTTTCACCGGGGGCGAGCGGGGGATGGAGTTGAAGCCGTTTGAGACGAAGGTCATCCAGTCGGATGATGTCGCGTTGTCGGGGATGTCGTCGAGCCTGGGCATGAGAAGCGGGAAGAAGCTGCGCGGGCATTTCGTGCGCGTGTTTTATCAGGGGCGGCTGGTGTTCGAGGAGGCGAATCCTCCCGCGATGAAGGCTGCGGCGGAGAATTACCTGACGGGGAAGTGAAGCGCGGAAGAATTGCTGGATATCCAGCCGGAAGTGCGTTGGGGGAGGGTTGCCACAGAACTCAGTCTTTCCAGGTTCCTCGCTGTTTTCAGTGAGCGGGGAGGCGTGCGGCGGTGAAGTAGAGCATGGCGATGAGGTTGTCCACCGAGCGGTAACCGCGGGCTTTACGTCGCACGCCTCCGCCTCCCCGCTCACTGAAAACAGCGAGGAACCTCCTGTTCGAGGGCAACCATCGCACTGCCTACTTCGGCCCGCTGGCCGGCGGTGAAAGATACCTACGGCTCGGTCGCGGGCACGATTGTCGAATTCAACGTCGTGCGCGACGCGGCGACGGCCTATTATGCGGTCGGTAGCGCCGACGCGGCGGTGTTCCGGCGCAACCACGCCTATTTCTGGTATCCGGTGAACGATTCGACCAACGCGCCCGTGGCGTTTCAGATTGACGAACCGGGGGCAACAGTGGCACTGGAGAAGAACTCGGTCGAGGGACGCAGCGGCGTCGGCGAGCCGGGTGTGGTGCAGATCGAGCGAACACAAGATTTACGAAAGCGGGCGTCATGAGAAAACCAGCCGGTAGTCCAACTGTGTATCTGGCGGCGGCCTGCGCGCTGGTCATCGCCGCATCGTCCCCGGCCGCGCCAGCGGCGAACGTGCTGCCCAACGCAAGTTTCGAACTGGGGATGTGCGCCTGGTATTGGCAGGCGGCCGACGCGGACGCGTTCCAGGCGCGGGCGGCGGTGGAGTGGGCGGATTTGCTGCCGGACGTGCGGGAGGATGTCGCGTGGCACGGGCAACGTTCCGTGCGGCTGACGGTGGCCGAAGGCCAGCGGATCACGGCGCGGTCGGGCTGGTTGCAACTGCCCGCGAAACAGCCACGGACGTTTTCGGTGTTCCTGAAGCGGGCGCGCACGGATGCGAATGCAGTGAGCGGGGAGGTGGAGTTATGGGTCGAGTCGCCGGCAGGCGGGGGACGGTCGGTCGTGGGGCGCGTGAAACCGACGGGGACGTGGCAGCGGTTCAGCGTAACGCAGCCGGCCAAGCTCGCGTCGGGCGACTGGGTGCGGGTCGGCGTGCGCGCGGATGGGCGGCAGGCGATGGAAGTGGACGCGGCGCAACTGGAGGCGGGCGAGCAGGCGACGGCGTTCGCGCCGCGGCTGCCGGCGGAAGTGGCGGTGACAGCGGCCAGCAGCGACCACTGGTTCACGGGCGAGGAGACGCCGACGTTGGTGGCGGCGGTGGCGGCCTACGACGCGCAGGGGCCGGCGACGCGGCAGGTGCGGCTGACGGCGACGGATTACAACGGCCGCGAGGTGTTCACGCGCGAGGTGACGTTGAACATGAACACCAACAAGCTGCCGGTGGCGCTGGCGCCTCTGACGGCGCGGGCGTTCGGCAATTTCCGCGTGCGGGCGGACATGGCGGGGGCGGTGCCGGACCACGACGAGACGCAGTTGAATGTGACGCGGCCGGTGATGATGCGGCCGCCGGCGAGGGCGTCGGCGTTCGGCGCGACGATCCGGCTGCGGCGGAGCGACTTTGACCTGTCGGAGAAAATGGGCGTGCGCTGGATGCGGCTGCCGCTGGTGACGCAATGGTTCGTGGTCGAGCCAAAACGCGACCAATGGCGGTGGTTCGACGAGCCGTTGCGGGCGGCGTGGCGGCGCGGGCTGGAGGTGCTCGGCGCGCTGGACGCCTCGGCGCACTGGGAGAACGACGCGCAGGACCGCGGCTCGAAGCCGGAGGAGTGGGACAATTACGCGCGGCAGACCGTGAGCCACTATCGCCGCTGGATTCACGCATGGGAGGTCTGGAACGAGCCGGACCAGCCGGGACTGCTCGCTGGGCGCAACCAGGAGGACCAGTTGAAGAACTACGTGGACTTGCTGCGGCGCACGCATGCCGCGGCCAAGGAAGCCGACCCGGCGTGCCTGGTGGTCGGCGGCGCGCTCGGCGACGCGCGATGGGCGCCGAAGCTGATCGAACTGGGCGCGTTGCAGGCGATGGACGTGCTCTCCCTCCACATCCGCCCGCGGTCGGCGGCGGAGGATTTTGAAACGATGAAGCCGTCGCTGCCGGAACTGCTCGGCTCAATCCGCGCGGCCATGCTGGCGCGGGGTGGCGAAAAACCGATTTGGATCACAGCCGGCGGCCTGAACGATGTCCGCAGCAGCTACGCAGATGGCCGGGCCGACGGCCCGTGGCGCGCGCGCCGGCCAACGACGGCGCATGACGCGGCGGCGTTGCTGGCGCGGCAGTATGTGATCGCGATGGCGTCGGGGGTGGAAAAATTCTTCTACGACATGGCGGCGACGCCGACCGCGCCGGATGAGGATGCGACCGGGTTCACGGAGAGCGACGGCTCGCCGACGGCGGTGGCGGCGGCGTATGCGACCGTGAGCGGATTGCTGGATTGCGCGGCGTTCGTGAAATCGCACGACCTCGGCGCGGGAGTGCGGGCGATGGAGTTCCAGCGGGCCGGCGAGAATGGCCGTGTGCTGGTGGCGTGGGCGGTCGCGGAAGCCGGGGCCGAAGTGGCGCTGCCGGCGCCATGGGCGTCGGCCGAGGTGCGCGAACTGAATGTGATGTGCAACCAGACAGCGCGCACGGGCCAGCGCGCGCGCCTCACGCGTGCGCCGACTTTTTTCGTGACTACGCAATGAGCAGGTGTGCAGGAATCTTCGTGTCCTCAGATCGCCCCGCCCAATCTCCCTTCGGTGTCTTCGCGGCCCTCGCGCGGCTTGCCCTTCAACCGCGCCACTGCGCCTTTCTGGTTTCTGCCGGACCCCCGTTGGGTGCGCGCTTGATTCGCCACCGGGCGCTTGTCATATTCGGCCCGTTGCGCGCCGAGGTAGCTCAACGGCAGAGCACCTGATTTGTAATCAGGCGGTTGTGGGTTCAAATCCCATCCTCGGCTCCAGCGCTTCCCCACAGCCGGCGCACTGGAGGGCAACGCTGTGGGTTGTTTCTTGGCCGGACGTTTCTGCCTTTCCAGTTTCTCAAGGCAGAACTCAACATCCCGTTCGATTTCCGGCGAGTTGGCCTCCTTGAAAACGCGGCGGCCCTTGTAGAACACCCGCACGCAGTAGCCGCGGAGTTTGGTCCCGCTGGTCTGTCCGTAACGGGTGGCAGTGATGCCGGCCATTTTGACCTCGTCCGAACGCAGCGTCTTGGACTCGAATGGGTTCAGGTCAATCTGGGATTCCGTGCCCTGCACGTATTGGTCCGCCGCGGTGCCGATGCTCATCACGATGGCCACCCACTGCCGCTCGATGTCCGCGACCGACTGGGCCGCGGTTTGCCGCCAATCTCGGTCTTGGTCCAGGCGTAGAACAGGCCGCGATGGCGCCAGTGCTTGTCCTTGCCCGCCCAATCGTCGGTGATGACCTTGCCCGACGGCGTCCAGAGGGGATGGATGTAGGCGTTGCGGGTGAAATTTTCGTTGTTCAGCTCAGGCCGGGCAATGAAGCCGTAGTTGTATTGGAAGAGATGCCGGACGTTGGCGAGAAGGCGCAGGCTCCTGTCGGCATCGTCTGCGAGTTTGCAGGCCGGGTCGGCGCCGGATGCAGCCAGTCCGCAAGCGGCCCGGCTCGCTGCGGCAACAAAGGCTCGGGATCGGATCATCGGCGGTCGGGGGTGTTATCGGTTTTCCGGATCGGGATCCATCTGGTCCCTGTCGGCCCCGCAGAACTTGTCGGAAGACCACCATTGGATGTGGCCGTCCACATAGACGACGTTGCCGCCATCGGCGCCGTGGTTGTCAGCCGCGTCGAAGTAATGATCGCCGCTGCGCGTGCCGGGACTGCCTTCGTCGTCGCTGTCCCACACCATGCGCACCATGCCGGGGTTTTGCACCTGCGCGCTCTTCAAGGCCCGCGGCGCCTTGCCGCCGGAGGTGCCCCGGAAGGACAGCATCGGGTTGTATTCGTAGTGGAACTTCCTCGGTTTCTCCGTGTCGCCCATGACCAGGCGGCTGGGGCACTGGAAGACCCTGACGTTGCGCGCGAACCGGCGCCGGAGGAGGATGTTCTCCTTCTCGTCCAGCAGCATCGGCGCGTTGCGCGTCGAGGCGCCGGTGGCGGAGACGTCGCAGTAGGGAAAATAGTCGTCGTAGTCCTTCAGGTAGGCCTCGATGAGCGCGTGAATCTGCCGGAGGTTGCTGGCGCACACCGTGCGCCGCCCCTTCTCCTTCATCTTGCTGACCTGCGGCATCAACACGCCCATCAGCACGGCGATGACGACAATGACCACCAGCAACTCCACAAGCGTGAAACCTGGACGGGCACTTTTGGCGGGAAACAGGGCTTTCATAAGAGCGCGGGACCATATCACGGCCGGCGGCGGCGGCGAAACGTTTTTGGAGCGCCACCCGGCTTCCGGCCCGGGCCGGTGCAACTTGGGCTTGCTGGCGCGGCGGTTTCGTCGCAAGGTCTTTGGCATCCATGAAGTGGCTCTGGAAAACAGTCCGGCGGCTTTTCCTCCTGTTGCGGCTGTCGTTGTGGCTGCTGGCGCTGGTGGTGGTTTGCGCCTACGCATGGCTGCACTACGTCGGCGTGCCGCGCACGGTGCGCGACCGGCTGGTGGAGGAACTGGGCCGGCACGGCGTCGCCGCAAGCGTGGGCCGCATCCGGCTGGAACTGCCCTTCAGCCTCGCCACCCGCAACGCGGCCTTCGGCGACGCGCGCGAGCCGGACCGGCCGCTGCTGCGCGCGGGCCGTGTGACGCTCGGTTTTGACCTCGGCACCCTCTGGCGCGGCGAGGTGCCGCGCGTCAATTCATTGTGGCTCGAGGGCGGCGAGGTGTCCGTGCCGGTGGATTTCGAGGACCCGAAATCGGAGCGGGTCGAGGCGCGCAACCTCACCGGCCGCGTGCGTCTGAAGGAGAACCACGTGATCTCCATCGAGCATCTCGCCGCCAACCTGCTGGGCCTGCGCGTGTCGTTGCAGGGACAGTTGGGGCTGCCGAAACCGGGCGCCAAACCGAAGCCGCCGCCGACACCTGAGGAACGCGCGCGCCGCGCGAAGATGCTGCACGACATCAAGGCGGAGATGGAGGCGTTGCGGAGCGAGCAACCGCCGCTGGTGACGATCACCTTTGACGCCGACCTCAACGACGTGGCCGCGGCCGACGCGACCGCGCGGATCGAGGCGGGCGCGGTGGTCCACCCGCGCGGGCGGCTGGAGAGTCTCCGCGCGCGGCTGCACTACGAGGAACAGACGCTGCGCGCCAGCAAGATTGAATTCATGTTCGGCACAGGCGCGTGGGTCGTCGAGGACGGGTGCTACGATTTCAAGCAGTCCACCGCCCGGGCCTCCCTGCGCGGCACACTGGACCCGCGGGCGATCGGCGGATTGTTGTCCACAAACATCCAGGCGCGCATCGCCGCATGGCGTTGCGACAGGAACCCGGAGCTGGCCTGCGGCAACCTGTTGTTCAAGGACCACGTATTGAGCGCGGACAAGCTGACGCTGGCCATCGCGGGCGGCACGGTGACGCTCGCCGGCCGCCACGATTTCAACGCGAAGACGGCCAGCGTCAGCGTCGAGAGCACCGCCGACCTCAAGCAGTTGGCGGTCTTCATGCCACCCGGCTGGCAGCGCATGATGGCGGACTGGCAGTGGAAACAGAACCCGTATGTGGCCTTCACGATGTTCCGGACGGAAGCCGACCCGGCCCATCCGACGATCTCTGGTGGCATGCTCCGGCTCGACAACGCCTCCTATCGCGGCATCGCCATCCAGCGCGCCGCGGCCCGCGGCGACTTGCGCAACGACCTGCTCACACTGACCGACGCGCTGGTTGAAAAACCCGAAGGGACTATCGCTTGCGACTACACCTGTCATTTGACCACGCAGCAATTCCAGTTCACCAAGGTCAACGGCACCGCCGAGCCGATTTCGCTCGCGCCCATGCTCACCTCAAATGCCGTGGCGATGATTCGCGAGTTCTCGTTCACCCGGCCGCCTGTGATCTCCGGCGGCCAGTGGCGCGGCGTCTGGCCGCGGGCCGATTCCCACGCCTGCGCCGGACGGTTCGAGAGCGGCCCGATGGGCTGGCGCGGCGTGAAGACCGATGCCGCAAGTTGCAGCTTCAGTTTCGCGAACAACACGCTGGAACTGACCGGCTGGAAGATTCACCGGCCCGAGGGCAAAGTGACCGGCGAGTATCACGTCAACTTCACCACCTCCGACTTCAGCGCGAAACTGGCCGGCACGCTCGACCTCGCGGCGGTGGACCCCGCGTTGGGCGACGGAGCGCGCCGGTTCCTGAAGAAGTATCACCCCGAAGGCCCCGTGGCGTTCGACATGAAGCGGATCCAGAGCAACTGGCGCCAGATGGACCGCTGCACCGCCGAGGGCCGGTTGCAGACCGGCCCGCTCACCGTCAACGGCGGCCGGCTGCAGACCGCCGGCGCGGTGTTCACCCTCGCCCCGGCCTCGATCACGGCCAGTTACCTCATGATGGAAGTGCCCAGCGGCAAGGTCCAGGGCCGCGCCACCTACGACCGCGTCAACGAACGGATCGCCGTCGAGATCCCGGACTGCAAAGTCCAGCCGGCGGAGATCGCGCCGGTGTTCGGCAGCAACGTCGTCGCCGCCATCAGCCCCTACCGGTTCACCAAGAGACCCGAGTTAAGCAACATCAATGGATTCGTGGACTTCAAGCAACCCGCCGCGACCACCTGGAGCGCCAACCTCCACGCCTCCGAGGTGCGGTGGTGGAAACTTTCCATCGGCAAGCTTACCACCGCGCTCGACTACGGCAACCAGCAACTCGCCATGACCAACTTCCAGGCTGGCGCGTTCTACGGCGGCAAGATCAAGGAGGCGTGGGGCCGGTTCGACATGCGCCAGCGACCGCTGCGCTACGCCGTCGAGTTCCATGCCGACAACATCCAGTGCGGCGAACTGCTCGAGAACCTTTTCGGCTACAAACAAGTCAAAGGCGCCATGCACGGGCGTGCCCACGTCGAAGGACTCTTCGGCGTCAATGAATCCATGACCGGCAACGGCCGACTCAACCTCACCGGCGGCCACCTTTGGAACGTGCCGCTCTTCGGCCGGCTCTCTACCGCGTTGGGTGAAGCGACCAAGGACAAGGTCACCAGCAAGCTCGTCAACCCCTCCGCTACCGACGCCGAATCCACCTTCAGCATCGCCAAAGGCTGCGTCTATCTGCCGGGCGCGAAGGAGGATGAATCGGCCACCGTGAAGGTCTCCCCGCACCTCATCACCGGCCGCGGCGCCTGGCGCATCGGCGGCGACCTCGACTTCACCGTCGAGATGCGCGTGCTGCGCGGCAACGAAATCGTCCGCACTGTCACAGGCATCCTCGAGCCGGTCACCGGCATCTTCGAAAACATCCTCGCCGGCTACAAACTCACCGGCACGCTCGCCGACCCCCACTGGCGGCCCGTCTATCTCCCGCGCCTGCCCGGCCTCGGCGGCTCCAAACCTCCTCCACCCCCGGCGCCGCCCGCCCCGGAAAAACCGAAACAGTAACGCCCCGCTATCAAATTACTCATCCCGTCCGTCGGCGCGAGCCTGCGGCATTTCGACGGCGAACGGTATCTGCCGGGGGATTTCGTGGTGATGCCGAACCCTGTCCACCTGCTGGCACGGTTGTTTGCCGGCGAAGGCGCGGTCAAACAGCAATGCCGGGGATGCCCTCGCCTTTCTTCATGCCGGTGCCGGCGAAGATCCAGTGGTTCGGCTTCGTGCAAATCCAGTTGCCGCCGCCGTTGAACGGGATGATGGTGCGCGCGCCCATAATGAGTCTCTGGCCGGAAACTCCCGTTTTCTGGAGCGGTGCCATGCGTTGAGGGCGGCTGGTCAAAGGAGCTGAGAGCAGTCAGGCTTTGGGGATCATCACAACCGAAACCCAACCACTGTTCAACCCATGCAACAGCTTATCGCGGTCACAAATCCGACCTATTCTCGAATTCCCCGTTTCCGCGTGTGCGGAGGCGTTAGAAGAAGAACTTCTGTGACAGGCCGGTCATGCGCTCCGGCTGCCGCCCGTCGTAGAACTTGACGGTCACCCTGCCCTCACTGCGGGGCGGCGGCTGGCGCGAGAGTTCGCCTGTCGGCACGCGGACGCCACAGACCAGGCGGCGGAAACTCGATGACAGCATCGCACCGGGGTCGAACCAGGAGAAGTTCGACACGTCCACTTTGAACTCGTTGTCGTAAAGTTTCCGCTCTTGTGAAAACGAGGCGGTTCCCTCGATGCCGATCTTGCTCATCTCGCTGATGGTCAGCTTCACCTGGCCGGGCCGCGCGATTTCCTTGCCGTCGTCATCTATCAGCGTGAAGTAGATCACGAAGTCGTTTCGGTCCCGCTGAAACGCCAGTTGCGACATCATCCTGGCCGGCTTGGAGTTTTCAGTGATCGGCCCCGCAGGCTTGGGTTGGGAGCTTTGCGCCAGCCACCAGAAACACGCCAGCATCAGCGCCAGCGCCAAGCCGATGACCAGCGCCAGGACGAGGCCTTGCATGGGCGATTCCTTCCGCATCACCGAACTGAATGACACGCTGAACGGCTCGTTGTCTGTGCCGGCGCCGGCGGCGGGTTGGGCCGAGCGCATGCGCGGTTTCGCTCCGGGCGCGACGGTCAGTTGGGAGAGAATGGCATGGCCGCACTTCACACAGGCGCGCGCATTGCCCGCCTCCTTGGGCGGGATCTCGTTCTCAGCCTGACAGCGGGGGCATTTGACACTCCTCATGCGGCAAAACCTACCCCCCCACACATGCGCGCTGCAAAACCTTTTTCGTTGTGGATGCCGCTCGCCGCGGCTAGAGATATTGCGCCATGCCGCGTGAATATGTCCTCAACCCGGTCGAACGCACCGAGCCGCTGCGGATTGACTATGCCTCGCTGCTCAACGAGCAGCAGCTCGCGGCCGTCCAGGCGCCCGGCGGGCCGATCCTTGTCATCGCCGGGGCGGGCAGCGGCAAGACCCGCACGCTGACCTACCGCGTCGCGTGGCTCATCGAGCACGGCGTGCCCGCCGACCGCATCCTGCTGATGACGTTCACCAACAAGGCCGCGCGCGAGATGCTCCAGCGCGTCGAGCAACTCCTCGGCGGCGGCATGCATCGCATCTGGGGCGGCACGTTCCACCACGTCGGCAACCGCGTCCTGCGCCGGCACGCCACGCTGCTCGGCTACAAGGGCGACTTCTCCATCATGGACCGCGAGGACGCCAAAGACCTCATCAACGCCTGCCTCACCGACGCGAAGATTGACACCACCAAGGAACGGTTCCCCAAGGGCGACGTGCTCGCCGACGTCTTCAGCCTTGCCATCAACACCGAGCACACCATCGCGCAGGCGCTGGCCGGGCACTATCCGTATTTCGAACAGCTCGCCGGGGAAGTCGCCAAGGTCGAGACCGCCTACCGCGAGCGGAAACTCAAGACCAACGCGATGGATTACGACGACCTCCTGCTGAACTGGCTGCGGCTGATGCGCGAGCACGCCGACATCCGCGCGCTCTACCAGCAGCGATTCCAATATGTCCTCGTGGACGAATACCAGGACACCAACAAAATCCAGGCCGACCTCATTGACCTGCTCGCCGCCCAGCACCGCAACATCATGGTCGTCGGCGACGACAGCCAGAGCATCTACTCCTGGCGCGGCGCGAACTTCCAGAACATCATCACGTTCCCCGACCGTTACGCCGGCACGCGGGTCTTCAAGATCGAGACCAACTACCGCAGCATCCCGGAGATCCTCGAACTGGCCAACGAATCCATCAGCGCCAACGTCCGCCAGTTCCCGAAGGAACTTCAGGCCGTCCGCAAGAGCGGCGCCAAGCCGTGGCTCATCCAGTGCGGCGACGGCAACCAGCAGGCGAACTTCGTCGCGCAGCGCATCCTCGATTTGCGCGACGAGGGTTACCAGCTCAACGACCTCGCCGTGCTCTACCGCAGCCACTTCCACTGCATGGAGGTGCAGATGGAACTCCAGCGCCGCAACATCCCGTTCACCGTCACCAGCGGCATCCGGTTCTTCGAGCAGGCGCACATCAAGGACGTCGCCGCCTACCTGCGCTACGCAATCAACCCCGGCGATGAACTGGCCTTCAAGCGCGCCGCCCGGTTGTTGCCCGGCGTCGGCGGCAAGACAGCCGACCGTCTCTGGGCGCTCGCCTCCGGCGGCAAACCGCTCGCCCGGATGGAACACGACGCGCCGAAGAAGGCGGCCGCCGACTGGAAGCAGTTCGCCGGCGCCATCGCCGAGATGCGCGAGCCGGCGCTGGCCAACCAGCCCGCCGCGATGATCCGCCGCGTCATCGAGTGCGGCTACGACAATTACCTCAAGGCCCGCTTCACCAACTACACCGCGCGGCTGGAGGACCTCAACCAGCTCCAGATATTCGCCCGGCGATTTGCGGCCACCGAGGAGTTCCTCAGCGACCTCTCGCTCATGACCAACGTCGAGGCCGAGGATGAGACCGCCCCCGCGCAGGAGGACGAGGAGCGCGTGCGCTTGAGCACCGTTCACCAGGCCAAAGGGCAGGAGTGGGGCGTGGTGTTCGTGATCTATCTCAACGACGGCATGTTCCCTTCCGTGAAGTCGCTCGAAGACCGCGACGGCGAGGAGGAGGAGCGCCGGCTGTTCTACGTCGCCGTCACGCGCGCGAAGGACGAGCTTTACCTGAGCTATCCCCTGTTGCGATTCAATGCCAGCCAGCAGGAGTTGCTCCAGAAGCCGTCCCGTTTCGTGCTGGAAGTGCCGCCCGAGTTGATGGAAGAAGTCAAAGTCAATCTCCGCAGCCGGGACTACTGATGCGCTGGAACGGCCTCGATTCGCCGCTGAAATCCGCCGCGGCCCTCGTCGCGGCGCTGGTGGCGCTCGGCCTCATCGCCGTCGGCCTCTGGCTCCAGCTTCAGGAACGCTGGCCGATCCTGGTTTTCCTCGTGGCGTTTTTCGGCGTGCTGATCTTCCTCGGCGCCGTCAGCGCGTGGCAGCACCTGACCGAGCCGAAGGAAACCGGCCTCGGCGCCTTCAAGGTCGCCTCCGTGTTCCAGATGAAACCCGACCGCCGCCAATACGGCCGCAGCGGCTGGGTCATCGCTCGCGACATCAGCCTGCTCGCGCTCGTGGCGGCGCTGGCAGCGTTCGTCATCCACAGCTTCACCATCGGCGGCGACGCGCTGCGCGGCTACCAGAGCGAGGGGCGGCATTATGTGCGGCTCCACTCCCGGGTCACGGAAGTCACCGGCGACCAATGGCGCCTCAACTGGCGGCTCGGCGTCGCCGTCTTCGTGCTGCTGCCCGTGTCGCTCCTCGTGATTCTCGTGGCCGCCTACAAGGAACGCCACGACCGCTTCCACTACCGCGACCTCGACCTGATGCGATAAGGCAGCCGGCAGGATGCGTGGTGAAGGTGACTCACGGACGCGCGGGAAGGGCGCGGACGACGCCGGGCTGGCCTTGCGAGGCGCCCAGTGCTGCGGGCAACGGCCCGCCGGTGGGCCGGCCGATGTAAGGTTCGGCGGCCTTGTAGAGGGCGACAAGGCTGCCTTGGGCCTGGCCCCATGTTGACAACACGGAGGCTGGCGCGGGGACGGTGGGCAGTATGCGGTTCACATGAATCCATGCATCGAGCAGGCGCTCGCTGCAATAGCGCAGCCAGTCGGGCCGCGGCCACTGGTTGGAGATGGTCGCGCTGGCGAAGCTGCGGCTGGCGTCGCGCAGCCGGCGAATGGCCGCGAGCGTCTCGCCACCGTGGCGGGTGCGGATGGGCACACGATGGGCCGTGTCATAGAAGTGGCCACAGGCGCGGGCGGCGGCATAGGCAGCGCCGGGCATGCCCTCCAGCGCATGGGGCGGCAGGCCCGGCGGAACGGGTTGCGCAGTGACTTGGGTGGACGCGAGGGCGGCCATCATTGCGACAAGGCACAAACCAAGGTTCTTGTTCATGGCGTTTTCTCCATTTTCAAAGTTTCGTGGCACGCGGCACTGCACAGCCTTGCTGCTGCCATCGGTTGCAGCGGACTGACGGGTGTTGGTTCGTTTCCTTCACTCCTCGATGCCTTCGGCACGGCAGCACGGCGTCTGGCAGTCCGAAATCCTCCCTGCCCGGCGACAAGGCCGGGTTCGCGTCCCTATTGCATGAAGCCGGATTGCGAGATGGAAACCACGGCCGGGCCGAGGATGACTATCAGCAGTGCGGGGAAGATGAAGAACACCAGCGGGAACAGCATCTTCACAGGGGCGCGCATGGCGCGTTCCTGGGCGCGTTGGCGCTGCTTGAGGCGGATGGAGTCGGCCTGCACCCGCAGGGTCTCGACGATGCTGGTGCCGAGCTGGAAGCTCTGGACGATGGCGGCGACGAAGTTTTTCACGTCATCCACCCCCGTGCGATAGGCGAGATTGTTCAACGCTTCGATGCGGGGCTTGCCGAGGCGGATTTCGCTGAGAGTGATGCCGAACTCTTCCGCAAGCGCGCCGGCGGTCTGGCGGCGGACGTAGTTCACCGCCTGATCGAAGCCCATGCCAGCCTCGGCGCTGATGGAGATGAGGTCAATAGCCGAGGGCAGGGCGCGCAGGACAAGCTCCTGCCGGGCTTTGACTTTCATGCCGAGGAAGAAGCCGGGGAGGAAATAGCCGACAAAACCCGCCACCAAAAGGCCCAGTTCATGTCGTCAGAACTTGATGGAGACAACCTTCTCGATGGCCAGCACGCCGATGAGTTGAGAGCAGATGGCGAACGCCAGCATCTTCCAGCCCATCGGATCGGTGACCAGTGGATCAAAGTATCCCGGCGAGGTGACGCTGAGCACTGCTATGAGTAGTGTCAAGGGTGGCGTGGCGCTCGGACTGTTTTCT
>DYDC01000039.1 GCA_020718125.1 Methylacidiphilum sp.
CGAGGACCCATGCGCGGCGAAACTAGCAGGTTGGTCCGGCTTCGGCAACACGCGGTCGCGTGCTGCTTGAGTTGGCGGGCAAACACGGTATGGTTCGCGCGATGATTCGACCGCCATGAGGATCGTTCGCCTGACGCCCGGCACAGGCGACTGTTTCTGCGGGAGCTGCCTGCGCGACCATGCGCTGGTGAGGGCGTTGCGCCGGCGAGGCCACGACGCGGTCATGGTGCCGCTCCACCTGCCGCTGGTGACGGAGGAGCCGGCCGGCGGGGATGTGCCGATCTTCTATGGCGGGATCAGCGTTTATCTGGAGCAGAAGTTTCCGCATCTCGCAAAGCTGCCGCGCTGGCTGGAGCGCACGCTCAACTCGCCCGCGTTGCTGCGGTTCGCGGCGAACCTTGCCGGCATGACTTCCGCGGCTGACCACGGCGCGATGACGCTCTCGATGCTGCGCGGCGAGGAAGGCCGCCAAGCGGCGGAACTGGAGAAGCTGATTGGCTGGCTGCGCACACAGCCCGCCCCGGACGTGGTTTGCCTTTCCAACTCACTGTTGGCCGGCCTCGCGCGCCGGCTCAAGGCTGCGTTGTGTGTGCCCATCGTTTGCTCGCTGCAGGGCGAGGATTCGTTTCCGGACAGCCTGCCGGAGCCGCATCGCGGGCGAAGATGCCCGAGCCGGGAGAGCAAAAGAAGCAGCCGCCGGCTTGAATCCTTCCGGAACGGTCAGAATGCCGCCACCAGGTCGCCGTTTGCGTCGAACGCCAGCGGCTGTAGTTCACCCACGGCCCTCAAGTCCGCCCGGCGCCTCGTCTCCTCCAGATACGCCTCGCTCGCCAGCAGCGCCTCGCAGCTCACCGTGTTCTTGATCCACAGCGCCTTCACCCGCCGCGTGTCCGGCAGGCCGCTCGTGGCCAGCGCCACCTCCAGCGCCTCGCGGTCCGTCGGCAGATGGATCGGCACGCGCGCGTTCACCGGCGTCAGCGCCGTGATCGCGTTCACCCATGTCGCCTTCTCGTCCATCGCCCGCAACAGCCGGTCATGGATGAAATCCGCCAGCCCCACGCCCGTCGCGTTGCCGTAACTGTCCGGATGCAGCGAGCGCGCATAGACGCGCCGCACCGCGTTTGGGCCAGGCTTCAGGAAACTTCCCTCCGGCTCGCGCCGGATCACGTTCGTGTCGAGGCCCGTGCCGCTGAGGTTCTTGCCGATCTCGTCCACGATCAACAGGTCCACCTCATCGAACGGCAGCCGCGGCATCAACTGCCGCGCCTCATCGAGCAGCTTCGGCTCTTCCCGCTCCAGTTCCGCCGCGGACACCGCAACCACACGTGCCGTGCCATGCGCTGGGTTCTCGATGATGCCGACGCCGAACGCCACCTTGCTCAACTTCAGCACCTCCCGCCCCGCCGCCAGCAGCACCCGGTCGTGGCGCATCCGCGCGCTGGCCTGATGGAACTGATGCGCGCCCTTCTGTTTGCCCAGTCCGATGGCGCACATCTTCATCAACCCGCTCTCCACCGGCCCGTGAAAATCCGTGTGCGGCTTGATCCGGTTTACCACCACCACCGCGTCCGCGCCCGCCGCGTTCTTGTCCTGATAAACGATGAACCCCAACTCCGGGTCGCGCTCCAGTTCCACCACCTCCATGCTGCTCTGGATAGGCACGCCCATCGCCGCCTCCGTGATGCCGTAACGCGCCAGCACGTCGCGCTGTCCCTCCGCCGTCGCCCCGCCGTGACTGCCCATCGCCGGCACGATGAACGGCTTCGCGCCCAGCCGCTTCAACTCCTCGCAAACCGCCCGCACGATCACGTCATGGTTCGTGATGCCGCGGCTGCCAGCTCCCACGGCCACCGTCATGCCGCCTTTGACAAACTTCGACGCCGGCAACGCCGCCATCGCCGCCCGCGTCGCCGCCACCGGGTCCGCCAAGCTCGGCGCGTCGAAAAGCTGCTGAAGCCGGAAGAATCTTGGAAACTGTTCGCTCATGACCGCGCCACGCTACGCCGCGCCTTCCGTGCGGACAAGAGCGGAGTCACGGCAGGGAAATCTAGCTGGGAGCGGCGACATTCTTGTCGCCGAAGAGTGGGCCGCGCGTCCCGCGCGGCAATTGTCAACGATTGGCCGTGCGGGACGCACGGCCCACTCTTGTATTGGGCGACAGGAATGTCGCCGCTCCCAGCCAGACCTAGCGTCCGCCCGCTGCATTTGCCGAGCGTGTGAACGTGTTGATGGTCTGGATGCCGGCTTGGTTGGCGGCGTCCACGATGCCGATGACGAGGTCGAGGGTGGTCTTCTGGTCGGCGCGAAGTTCGAGGACAGTGTCGGGATTCTTCGCCTTGGCGTCGCGGAGGCGCTGGCCGAGGGCGTCGGCGGCGATCGGCTCGGCGTTGAGGAACATCTTGCCGTCGGGGGCCAGCGTGAGCACAAGGCCCTGCTCGCGCTGGACTTCCTTGCCGGTCTTGGACTTCGGGAGCGTGATCTGGACGGCGGGCTGGCGGATGAACGTCGTCGTCACCATGAAGAAGATCAGGAGCACCACGAGGATGTCAATGAGCGCGACGATGATGATCGTCGGGGCGCGCTTGGGTTTGCTGTAGAACTTCATCAGCGTTCTTCAGCCACAAGAAGCACAGGACGCACAAGGGACATCTGTTTCGAGGCGGGCGTCATCTTGTGCTCCTTGTGCCTTTTGTGGCCAAACAAAGCCATTCTCACCGTGAGCCTGTCGTATCGGCGTGCTCGTGGTTCTCCCGATATAACTTCGCCAGCAGATCGCTGGTCATGCTCTCCATCTCGACCATCATGCGCTCGACCCGGCGGTTGAAGTAGCTCCAGCCGATGAGGGCGACGATGGCGATGAGCAGACCGAAGAAGGTGCAGTTCAGGGCGTGGCTGATGCCGATGCCCAGCCCCGTGGTGCCGGAGTCGGCGGCGATGTGGCCGATGTCCTTGAAGAGGTATTTCAGGCCGCCGAGGGTGCCGAGCAGGCCCAATAGCGGCGAGATGCCGGTAATGACTTCCAGCCAGACTAGGCCATGCTCCAGTCTCATGGCCTCGGCCCGCGCGCGGGTCTGGACGGCCTCGATGTTCTCGTTCTTGGGCCAGTCGAGGTGGCTGATGACCACGCGGACGATGGCGCCGAGGGAGCTGCGGTCGTGTTCGGCGAGCGCGTCGAGTTTCGCGGCGCCCTCTCCGGGCCGCAGTCCCTCGATGGCCTCGGCCAGCATCTGCGGCATGACGCGGGCGCGGCGCAGGGCGATGCAGCGTTCGATGATGATGGCGATGGCAACGATGGAGGCCACCGTCAACGGCACCATGATGGGGCCGCCTTCACTGAAGAAATCAACCAACCAGGTCCACATGCTTTGCTGTCCTCAATAAACGTAAACGTTGAACTCGACGCTGATGTCGAGGTGGTCGCCGCCGAGCAGCTTCAACTCGTCGGGCCACGGCTCGAACGGCGCGCAGTCGAGCACCGACTTCTGGCAATAGCTTGCCAGAATACTGCTGGCGGTGTTTTGGGCAACGACCAAATTCGCGACGCGGCCGTCGGGGAAGAGCCGGAAGTCGAGCTTGACCTTGCCCGGCGCGCCGTCGGTGTAGAACTGGTCGAGCAACAGCGTCCATCGCCGGCCGATTTGGGCGAACATTTTCTTGCTGTAAGCGCCTTGGGGCATGCCGGTGACGTTGAGCGCCACGGGGCCGCGCCGATCCACGCCGCCCTCGGTGCGCGAGGCCATCGTGGGAATCTCGCGGTCGCTCGACGGCGTCGGCTGCGCTTCCGGGCGCAAACCGATGCCGGTGGCCTCCATGCGAAACTGTGGCGTCGGCTCGGTCGTCGCGGGGACCGGTTGTTCCCTGGCGGCGGGCTTCGCCTCCTGCGGGCCGGCGGCTGGCGGCGCCATGCGCAACGGTTCCGGCGCGGTGATGCCCTCTTTCGGGGCGGGTGGTTGCGGCCGGGCTTGGGGCGCGGGCTGCGAACGCATCGCGATCTGTGGCGGCGTGGGCGTGGCGGCGGGCTTCGGCGCGGCCTGCGGGGACGGCTGCGCGCGCGGCGCGGACGGCGGCGGCTGGGCGCGGCTTGTCAGGCGCGCGTCGGTGGTTTCAAGCGTGCCTTTGGCGCGGCCATCTATCTTTGGGATGTCGGCGCTGCGCGCGAGCGGTGTTGGGTTTGCAGCGAGCGACGAGCGGTCGGAAAAGAACCGCGGGCTGGCCGGCTTGGCGAGCGTGGCCTGCGTCGCGTCCACCTCGATGAAACTGAGCTTGGGCGGCTGTTGGATCTTCCGCAGCGCGCGCGCCTGGGCGGATTGCTTGGCCAGTTGTTGCGGGCTGACGCTGCGGGAGAAGACTTGGGTGAAGAACTTCACGATCTGGGTGGAGGCGTGGAACCACGCCACGCTGAGGTGCAGGACCAGCGAGATGATGATGGCCAGGGAGATGCGTTGTTGATAGGGACTCATCATCGTCCCGCCAGTCGCTGCCAGAGGAAATGGCGGAACAGCACCTTCAGCGTCGAGGTCAGCGGCACGGCCAGCAGCACGCCGAAAAAGCCCAGCAGTTTGCCCCAGATCAGGATCGAGAGGACCACCGCCACCGGGTGCAGCCCCGTTTTCCCGCCGACGATCTTGGGGGCCAGGAGCAGGTTCTCGATCAGGTGAACGCCAAAGCAGACGCCGATGGCGGCGGCTGGATGTTTCCAGTCGCCATATTGCGCGTAGGCGATGAGAGTCGCGGGGATTGCGCCGGCAATGATGCCGAAGAACGGCACGAGGTCGAACACGCCCACCCAGATGCCCAGCAACAGCGCGAAGTCAATCCGCGCGACGTAGAACCCGGCGGCGGCCAGCGCGCCGACGCAGGCCGCCACGATGCACTGCCCGCGGAAGAACGCCTTGACCTGGTCGTTGATCTCCTGCAGCAGGTGGATGATGTCCTGCCGGACACGGTGATTTGCCACCGGCACATAGAGTTTCCAAGTGGACGCGAAAAACTCGCGGTCGGTGAGGAAATAGTAGATGTAAACCGGGATGATCAGGAAGCTGACCAGCGCGCCCAGCCAACTCAGCGCACCGGACAGGAAAGAGAGCAGGTGTTCGGAGATGGCCGCGGTGGCCTTGGGCATCTCGGCTTTGACCGTCGCGATGGCGGCGTTGACGGATCCCTCCCATGCCGGCGGCATCTCCAACTGCCGGACGCGCTCGACATAGTCCGAGGCCTTCGTAACGATGAGCTTGAAGTAGCCCGGCGTCCGTGCCGCGAAGTCAGTCAACTCCTGGATCATCGCAGGGAGGGCCACTGCCAGCGCCATCGCCACCAACAGCGAGCCGGCGCCAAACACCACCAGCACGGCCCGCGAGCGTGGCCAGCCGCGTTTGTCATGCAGCCAATTCACGGGCGGCGACAGCAGGTAAGCCGCCAGGCCGCCGATGGCCACCGGGATGAGCACCGACTGTAGCAGCCACAGGACGCGTGCCACGGCGACCAGCGCGCCGGCGGCGAGGGCCAGCATGAACGCCAGGGCCAGCGCGACCACCGCGTTGGTCAGGACTTTCCGCTGCCAGGGAGTGAACAGTTCGGGATCCATAATGTTAGAACTCGATGCAGTCGTTGAGCGCCGGCACGCGCACTCGCGCCTTCGGAAACATCTCCCGCAGCGCCGCCGCCAGCGCGTTGCTCTGGTCCGGCTCGCCGTGCACCACGCAGATGTCGCGGAGCGGTCCGGTGGTCTTGCGGGCAAAATCGTGCAGTTCGCCGCGGTCGGCGTGCGCGCTGAACGCGCTCATCACCTCGACGCGGGCCTTGACCTCATGCTCCTCGCCGAAGATGCGCACGACCTTGTCGCCGGCAATGAGCCGCGCGCCCAGCGTATGCGCCGCGCAGAAGCCGGCCATCAGGATCGTGTTTCGCTCGTCACCGATGTTGTTCTTCAGGTGATGCCGGATGCGGCCCGCCTCCGCCATGCCCGACGCCGAGAGGATGATGCACGGCTCCTTCAGGTCATTGAGTGCCATGGACTGCCGCACGTCGCGGATGTAGGTGAGGTTGTTCATGCCGAACGGGTTCCGGCCCGCGCGCAGGAACTCGTAGGTGTCGGCGTTGAAACATTCGGGGTGCAGCCGGAAAATTTCCGTGGCGTTCACCGCCAGCGGGCTGTCCACGTAGATCGGCAGCGCCGGGATGCATTTGTTCTCCACAAGCTGGTGCAGCGCATAGACCAGATGCTGTGTGCGGCCCACCGCAAACGACGGGATGATGACCTTGCCGCGCCGCTCCAGCGCGCGGTTGATGATGGCGCACAGCCGTTCGTTGATGCCGATCATCGGCTCGTGCTCGCGGTTGCCGTAGGTGCTCTCGATGATGAGCACGTCGGCATCCTCGACCGGCTTCGGGTCGCGCAGCAGCGGATGCCCGCCCCGGCCCAGGTCGCCGCTGAAGGCAATGCGCCGCATGGCGCCGTTCTCACGCACGTCGAGATAAACCTCCGCGGAGCCGAGGATGTGTCCCGCGTCGCGGAAGGTGACCTCGACGTTGTCAGCCACGGGCTGGGGCCGGTCGTAGCCCACGGCGACGAACTGCCGCATCGCCATCTCGGCCTCGGTCTCGGTGTAAAGCGCCTGCACGGACGGCAGGCCCTTCTTGGCGCGCTTTTTCGAGACGAACGCCGCGTCCGCACGCTGCACCGCCGCGCTGTCCTGCAGCATCACACTGGCCAGGTCGCGAGTGCCGTGCGTGGCGTAGATGTTGCCGTTAAACCCCTGCTTCACCAGCGTCGGGATGGCCCCGCTGTGGTCAATGTGCGCGTGGCTCAACGCCATCGCGTGCAACTGTCGCGGGTCGAAAGCAAACTGGCCGTTGCGGGCGGTGGACTCGTCGCGTTTGCCCTGATACATGCCGCACTCCACCAGCAACCGCGTGCCGTTGGTTTCGAGCACGTGGCGTGAACCGGTAGTGGTCTGCGCCGCGCCGTGGAAGTGCCATTTCATCGGGTTTTCAGCTACACTCGGGCGGCAGTATAGTCCAGTGGCTGCGGTGGACACAAGCAGCAGCATCACACATCATGAGCGGCACACGCACCATCCTTCACGTGGACATGGACGCGTTCTTCACGTCGGTGGAGGAGCGCGACCGGCCGGAGTTGCGCGGCAAACCGGTTGTGGTTGGCGCTCCGCCGGACAAACGCGGCGTCGTGGCCGCCGCGAGCTACGAGGCGCGGAAGTTCGGCATCCACTCCGCCATGCCGTCGCGCACGGCCTGCCGGCTTTGCCCACACGCGATCTTCCTCCGTGGCGACCACGAGAAATACAGCCGTGAGAGCGAGCGGGTCATGGCGATCCTTCGCGACTACACGCCGCTGGTGGAGCAACTCAGCGTGGACGAGGCGTGCATGGATGTGACCGTGTCGCTGCGGTTATTCGGCTCCGGCGAACACATCGCCCGCGAGATCAAGCGCCGCGTTCGCGAGACGACCGGCCTGACCGCCTCCGTCGGCGTCGCGCCGAACCGCTTTCTGGCCAAGCTCGCATCCGACCTGAAGAAGCCTGATGGACTGGCCGTGATCACCGAGGAGAACAAGCTGACGATCCTGCGGCCGCTGTCTGTCACGCGCATTTACGGCGTCGGCAAGAAAACCGAGCCGCTCCTGCGCGACCTTGGCATCCACACCATCGGCGACCTGGAACGGTTTCCCATCGAGCCGCTGCGCGCGCGCTTCGGCGTCTGGGCGGATGAGTTGAAAGCACGGGCGCGTGGCGAGGATGATCGGCCGGTGGCGCCTTACTGCGAGCCGAAATCCATCAGCAACGAAACGACCTTCGAGCAAGACGTGCGCGACCGCGGGCAACTGGAGCGCACAGTCTGGGAATTGGCCGGGGAGGTTGCTGGCCGGCTGCGCGCAGAGGGTGTGCGCGGTCGGACGGTGCAGTTGAAGCTGCGTTGGAGCGATTTCACGACGCTCACGCGGCGCGCGACGCTGGCGGAACCGACCGATGAGACGAGCTGCCTCGCGCAGACGGCGTTGCGGCTCTTGCGGCGCGAACTGGCCGCCGACCGGCCGGTGCGGTTGCTCGGCGTGGGCGCGCAGAACCTGGAGCGCGGCCCGGCACAGCTCGATTTGTTCGACCAGCGCACAGCGCGTAAGGCGCAGTTGGAGCGCGCGGCGGACGCGGTGAAGGCGAAGTTCGGCGAGAAGAAACTGAAACGCGGAGGGACTTTGTAGTGGTGGGATAGCTGGGAGCGGCGACATTCTTGTCGCCGGATTGCTGATTGTCATGAATGGGCGACAGGAATGTCGCCGCTCCCGGCTAGTCGGCGGCCGAAGACCGCGGTCCTATTCCGCTTCGATGGCGACGCCAGCGCGCTTGAGGATGGTGCCGTCCTTGAGCGCCAGGTCCACGAGGGCCTGATTGTAGTCGGCGATGGCGCGCAGTTCGGCCACACGGGCGTCGGTGAGGTCGCGCTGGATGCGCAGGACGACGAACGTGGTGGAGGCGCCGGCCTTGAGCTTCTCTTCTTCGGCGCGGAGGGTTTCCTCTTGCAGACGGGTGGCGGCCTGGCGCGAGACGATGAGCTTGGCCATGGCCTCGACCTGGATAGCGGCGCTGTCCACGCCCACGATGATGTCCTGTTCGGTCTTCTTGAGGCTGAGGAGGGCCTGCTCGACGGCAAGTTTCCAGTGGCGGTAGTTGCCGCGGGCGGTGGTGTTGCCGAGCGGGACGGTGACGACAACGCCAGCCGACCAGGTCGGGAACTGGCCGTTGGCGATCTGGTTCATGTTGTCATCGAGCCGGGGCCAGTCGCGGCTCGCCGAGCCTCCGCTGAGCGCGTTGAAGCCGTAGCTGCCCGTGAGGTCCACCTCGGGCAGGAGCGAGTTGCGGTAATACTTCACGTAGATGTGGGATCGCTCCAACTCAAGCCTGCGCTGGAGGTATTCCGGCCGGTTCTCAAGGCCCGCGCGAATGCTGTCGAGCGGGTTGATGGGTTGCGGCCCGATGCTGGCGCGGTCCACCGGGACGATGAACGCGTCGCGCAGGGAGACGACATCGCGGCTGATGAGTTGTTTGAACGCGGCCTGGTGCTGGTCGAGGATGCGCGTCGCATCGATGAGGTTGCCTTCCCGCTGCGCGACCTCGGCCTCGGCCTGGACGATGTCGAGTTTGGACATGGTGCCGACCTCAAATCGTTTCCGGTTCTCATCCAGGGCGCGTTGAGCCAGCTCCACCGATTGTCGTTGAGCGCGGACGTTTTCGCAGTCGTGGATGAGGTCGTAGTAGCTCTGCTCGATCGTGGCAACAGTCTGCATCACCCGCTGCACAAACTGCATGTAAGAGATGTCCCTGGCTTTGCGCAGGACGCGGATTTCGAAGGTGTTGACCTCCCAGCCGAAGCCTTTCGCCAGGGGCTGTGTGAGCGTGATGCCGACCATGGGCAGGCCCGACCACTGGAGCGTCTCACCTGAGTTGGTGGTCGTGTTGAGGCGCTGGATGTTCAAACCGAAGTCGTAGGTCGTGCCGATGGGCGACTTGCCGCTGAACCCGGTCGTGAACGTGTCCGTCTGTGTTCTTCCAGGGGGTGACGTGAAGACGCCGCCGGGCCGCTTGTTGCGCGCGTCGGTGAACGAGGTTTCCCAGTTCACGTCGAAAATGCCCTCGGCGGCGAGGATGTCGGCCGCCGCGATCATCGGGTTCAGGCGCTGGATGCCGATGTCGAGGTTCTGCTGGAGGCCGAGCCGGATGCACTCGCGGATGGTGAGGTATTGCTTGGGCTTGTTGACATCGAGCCGTGTCGGCGGTTGCCCGATCGTCGTGACCGGCGTCACCGGCGGCACGACAGGCACGGTGGAAGGCCCGGCCGCGCCCAGCCATGCCGCGGAACAGAACACGGCAAGCGCAATGGAACAATCACGGATGAACATGAAAAGGTCTCCGTCTCAAATCCGGCGGCGAGCATAAGTAGCGCGCAAAGTCATCGCAACGGAAATCTGCGGGCTGGTGGGCGGGGGTTTTGAGCCGCGCGGCAACAGAGCGGCTCTTTGTTTAGCCCCCAATGCAGTTCCCTCCGCTCACGTCTGTTCCAACCCGGAAAGATTGAATTCCGCGCGGGGTCTGAAACTTTATGATTGCATGCGCTCACGATATGCCTATTATCGCTCACAAGTAATCAAACCCGAAGAATGCAGAATCACGACCATAAAGAACTTGCCCCCCGGCGTTGGGACCGGCTGCGCGCGCTGATCCGCGAAAGCGGCGTGATTGCCATCGAGGAGATATGCCGGCGGCTCGATGTGTCGCCCGCGACCGTGCGGCGCGACCTCGACCAACTTGAGCGTATAGGTGCTATCCAGCGGGTGCACGGCGGGGCGGTCAGCGTCGAGAGCCGGTTGGACGAGCCGGGTTTTGAGAACAAGACATCCATCGCCGCGCGCGAAAAGCGCCGGATTGCGCAGGCTGCCCTCAGCTATGTTGCCGACGGCGAGACCATCTATCTGGACGGCGGCAGCACATTGTTGGAACTGGCGCGACTGCTTCGCGAACGGTCTAACATCACCGTGGTGACAAATTCGCTGCGGGCGGCCACTGAACTGGCCGGACGCGGGCCGCGGCTGATTCTGATCGGCGGCGAGCTGCGGCGCTTGAGCCAGACGCTGGTCGGGCCGTTGACGCGCCACGTGCTGGAAGGGTTGCATCTCGACAAGGCGTTCATGGGCACAATCGGGCTTTCGTTGAAGGAGGGGTTGACGACCACCGACCCCAGCGAGGCTTACACGAAGGAGCTGGTTATGTCGCAGGCGCGTCAGGTGATTGTGCTTGCCGACAGCAGCAAGGCCGGCAAAGTCTCCTTCGCGCGCGCCGGCAACTGGAACAACATCCACGTCCTGGTCACGGACCGGAGCGTGGACGAGGATTTTGCAAAAGACCTCAGTAAAAGGAAAATCAAACTCGTAAGAGCGTAAAGGAACAAAGGACACGTCATGGGATCACCAAACTATCTGAGCAATATGCGGCCTGATTTCACGCCGTTTGAAATCAACTGCGGGACCATTTCCGCCTACCAATACAAGGGCAACCTCAAGACCGAGCTGGCCAAGAAGCGGATCACGCCCGCCGAGGCCGCCGCCCTCTATGAGGATATGCTGATGGTGCGCGAACTGGAAGAGATGATCGTCAAACTCCGCTCCGGCGGCTACGAGCCGTTACCCGGCTACGATTATCGCGGCCCGACGCACGTGTCGGTGGGCCAGGAAGCCACGGCGGTTGGCGGCTGCGCGCCGTTGCGTATCACCGACAAGATCACCAGCACCCATCGCGGCCACGGCGAGAGCCTGGCCAAAGGGCCGGTGGCGATGCGCGGGATGAGCGTCGAGGAATTGAAGAAACGCGTCCCGAACTGCAAGGCGACCTCGCGCGACGAATTGCTCGAAGCGGTCTTGGAAGAGCATCTTTACCAGTTCATTTGCGAGTTGTTTGGCAAGGATGATGGTTACTGCAAAGGCCGCGGCGGCAGCATGCACATCGCCGACTTTACGGTCGGCCACCTCGGCGCCAACGCGATCGTCGGCGGCGGCGTGCCGATCGCCACGGGCGCGGCGATGGGGCTGCGCTACCTGAAGAAGGACGCGGTGGTCTGCTGCTACGCGGGCGACGGCGCGTTTGCCAACGGCGTGGTGCTCGAGGCGTTAAACTGGGCCGCGCAGGCGCAGTTCACCAATGATCTCGCCTGTGACCACAAGTTCGGCGTGCCGATCATCTTCCTGATCTGCAACAACCACTACGGCATGACACACCGCACCGACGACGAAGTGATGGGCGTCGCACAGATGGCCCGCCGCGCCGCCGGCTTTGCCAACAACAACATGCACGCCGAGGTCGTCAACGGCATGGACGTGCTTGCGGTCCGCGACGCGGTCCAGCGTGCCGCGAAGCTCTGCCGCGAAGGCAAAGGCCCGGCGCTGCTCGATGTGGACACGTATCGTTACTGGGGCCACTCGCTCAGCGATCCGCGCAACGAGTATCGCACGAAGGAGGAAGAGGCCGCGTGGAAGACGGTGGACCCGATTGACACGTTCAAGAAGCAACTGATCGCCAGCAAGGCGCTCAGCGCGAAGGGCATCGCGGCCATCGAGCAGCGCGTCCGCGACCGCAACGCCCGCGCGGCCAAGCGGGCCACCGAGGCCGCCGATCCGCCGGCGTCCGACGTGATTAAATACATGTATACCGACACCAAGTGCGAGACGGTGCCGGCGGAGTTCCAGAAGGTCCAGATCATCAAGGAACTGCCCGTCATCAAGCGCACCGACGGCCAGATCAACTACCGCGACGCGCTCAAGGAATCGCTGATCGAGGAGATGAAACGCGATTCGCGCGTGATCTTCTATGGCGAGGACGTGTCCGATTACGGCGGCGCCTTTAAGCTCAGCAAGGGCCTGCTGGAAGCGTTCGGCCGCGACCGCGTGTTCAACACGCCGATCTCGGAAGCCTGCATCTGCGGCACGGCCGTCGGCGCGGCGATGATCGGCCTGCGGCCCGTCGTCGAGTTGATGTATATGGACTTCGCGCTGATGTCGTCCGACCAGATCAGCAACCAGGCCGCGAAGTGGCACTACATGAGCGGCGCGCAGACCGAGGTGCCGATGGTCATCCGCGCCTCCGTCGGCGGCGGCAAGGGCTACGGCGGGCAGCATTCGCAGACGCTGGAGTCCATGTTCGCCCACATCCCCGGCCTCTACGTCGTGTATCCATCCACGCCGTATGACGCGAAAGGGATGCTAAAGTCCGCTATCCGCGACAACAACCCCGTCATGTTCATCGAGTCCCAACTGCTCTACGGTGTCAAGGGCGTCGTGCCAGAGAACGAGTATCTGGTCCCGCTCGGCGTGGCCGACGTGAAACGGGAAGG
This sequence comes from Methylacidiphilum sp., assembly GCA_020718125.1. Lineage (GTDB taxonomy): Bacteria > Verrucomicrobiota > Verrucomicrobiia > CAIQCK01 > CAIQCK01 > JACRKA01. The sequence goes on from DYDC01000039.1 coordinate 12,892, forward strand.
CACGGACATCACATTCGTCGCGTGGGGACCAACGGTGCATGACGCACTGAAGGCCGCCGACAAACTCAAGGCGGAGAAAGGCGTCAGCGCCGAGGTGATTGACCTGCGCTGCCTCGTGCCGCTCGACATGGAGACCGTGATCCGCTCGGTGCAGAAGACGGGCCGGTGCGTTGTCGCCAGCCAGGCGATTCACATCGGCAGTTTCACGGGCGAAATCGCGTCCACAATTCAGGATGAAGCGTTCGATTACCTCGACGCGCCCGTCAAACGCGTCGGCGCCAGGAACGGCATCGCGCCGCAATCGCACGTGCTGGAGGCGGCGTTCCTGCCGAACGTCAACGACTTGCTCGCAGCGGCGAATGCGATTCTGTAGCAAGGCAACGAAACCCGAACGGTTGATTATGGCTCAAGCGACATACATGGCGCTGACTCAGCCGGTTGAAAGCGTGATCCGCCTCATTCGCGGACATCGCGTGATTCTGGATGCAGACCTGGCGCGTATCTACGGGGTGCCAACCAAACGACTCAACGAAGCGGTCAAGCGAAACCGCCACCGCTTTCCGCCAGACTTCATGTTTCAACTCACGCAGGTGGAAGCGCAAAACCTGCTGCGTTCAAGGTCGCGATTTGCGACCTTGAAACGCGGGCAGAACATAAAATACCTGCCTTGTGCCTTCACCGAGCACGGCGCGATTCAGGCGGCCAACGTGCTCAGCAGCGAACAAGCGGTGCAGATGGGTGTTTTTGTCGTCCGGGCCTTTCTGAAGATGCGTGAAACACTGGGGTCCCATCGTGACCTCGCCCAGAAACTGGATGAGTTGGAGCGCAACCTCACTTCTCGCCTCTCGCGAGACGAAAAGGTGCTGGAGTATGTCCTGTCCGAACTTCACAAACTGATGAACCCGCCTGAACCGCCGCGCAAACAGATTGGTTTTCAGGTCCGCGAGCGCCGCGCCATTTACCGCGTGCGGCGGCGATAAGATGATCCGTAACGCTTTGAACTGAGAGAACAATATGGCCACTCCTATTACCATGCCGAAGTTCGGTCAGATGACCGAAGAGAGCACCATCACCGA
>DYDC01000040.1 GCA_020718125.1 Methylacidiphilum sp.
GACTGTCACATGTGTGTTGTCTTGAACGCGCCGGCGTTCCGGGCTTCGTGCCGGCCCGCCGTAAGGTGCCATCGCTGGCTCCGAAAAACAAGGCGTTGGAGTGGCCGGGGGTGTGATCCGAAACGGCAGACAGCACGGTTCTGGTCGTGGGAGCGCACGCGCCCTCGCGTGCGGTGACGGGTGCCCCGCCCGTCACGGGCTGTGCGACGCGCCAGGAACCGAAGCCATCGGCGTGGCGCCGATGGCCGCACGCGAGGGCGCGTGCGCTCCCCATTCTCACGGTCACTTCGCCGGTTGCGTCAGCGCCTGCCGTTCCGTGGCGACCTGCGCGGCCTCGGCGGTCTTGCCCTGCGCTGTGAGGCTGGCTTCGAGCGACGCGAGCGCGGTGGCCAGATCGGCCTTCGTCTTCAACATCCGGTAATTGTCGCAGGCGCGGCGCAGGAGGTTCTCGGCCAGCGGCAGGTTCTGGCCGGCAGCGAGGAGGGTGCGGCCCCGGCCGGCCTGCGCGGCGGCGATGCCGCGCACGTCAGCCAGCGCCTCGAACATCGCCAGCGCGCGCGCCCACTTCTCCAGCGCGGCGGCGTGGCGGTTTTGGGCCGCGTCGAGGCGGGCGCGGTTGGCGAGGACGGCGGCCAGGCCGGCGCGGTCGCGCGCCGCGTCGAACGCTTTCCCGGCTTGGCGGAACGACGCCCCGGCCTTCTCAAATTCGCCCCGGTCTTGCTGGCGCAAACCCAGTTCGTTGAGAAACAATCCCTGCAACTGCGCCGGGGACGGTGGCGATGCGGCGAGTTTCTCGAATCGCGCGTCGAGCGCGGCGGACTGGCCGGATTGCGATTCGATCTGGAGCAGCGCGATCTGGTTGCGCCACCACTCTTCCTTGCGGCCCAACTCGTCGTTGATGGCGGCGGCTTGTTCGAGGAGGTCGCGCGCGGCGTCGAGGTCGCTGAGTTGACGTTTTGCGTGCGCGAGGTTGTGGAGGGCGATGGCTTCGCCGGCGCGGTCATTGAGGAGACGGTAGCGCTCAACGGCGCGCTGCCATTCGCGCGCGGCGGCGGACCAGTTTTGCTGGCCGGTAAGTTTCGTGGCGACCGCGGCGGCCTGTTCCGCCTGCCCGACCGCGGCTGGCCTCGGCGGCGGGGGCGGCGTGGAGGAGCAGCCGCCGAGGAGGTTTAGTGACAGAGCTGCCACGAGCACGGCGGCGGAAATCCGAAATCCCAAGGCCGAAGGCCGAAGGAAATCTGAAACTCGAAATCCGAATCCTGAGTGGAACGATTGTTCGGCCTTCGGGCCTCGCCCCTCCTTCGGCCTTCGGCCTTCGTGGCTTCGGGCTTCGTCCGTTCCGCAATGGTTGCCGTCGCGCTTCATCTCCCGCCTCCGACGCCGGGCACGACGATGCTCTTGAGGGGCGCGTTGGTCTGGCCGGTGAAGGAATCCTTGAGCAACCAGTGGCGTTTGAGGCCCTGCATGAGTTCGTCGCTGTGGATGATGAGGCCGGAGAGTTCGCTGAGGATGGTGCTGTTGGCCTGGACCTGGGCGTTGAGGTTGCTGGTGATGGCGGCGGAGTCCTCGAGCGAGCGTTTCAACAGGGCGGCGATGGCGGCCACGTTTGTGTTGGCGGTCGTCAGCGTGGCAGTGGCGGCGGTGAAGGTGTTGTTGGCGGAATCCATCGCGGTGGTGATCTGACGGTGGACGTTGGTGGGGATGATCCAGTCGCCCAGCGAGCCGCGCGGGTCGCGGAGGCTGCCGGTGATGACGGCGAGGTTGGTCATGACAGTGCGGGTGCCGACGACGGTGGCGTCAACATTGGCGATGACGTTGGCGCCGCAGGAGAGCACGTCGGCGATCTTGTTGGTGAGGGCGAGGAAACCGGGGATTCCTTGTTCGACCTTCTTGACAACAGCCTCGAGGCGGCGGGTCAACGCGGGTGATTCCTCGCACTCCAGGCCGTAGAACCGCGGCTTTTTCCCGCTGACAAAGGCCGGTTCGTAGAGTCCATTCGCGGGGTCGGTGAGGATGAGGACGTCTTTCTTGTCCTCGCGAACGGTGGGCTTGCCATTCACGCCTATGACAACCTCCATGAAACGGTTGCCGAGGAAGTCGCCGGCCGAGATGCGCACCTTCGAGTCGGTCCAGATGTAGCCGTAGTAGGGTCTCTTGATCTGGAACTCGACATGGACGGGGGGCGCATCCTCGGGATCCCTGGCCGTGACAAGCGTGATCTCGCCGACATCGAAGCCCATGAGTTTGACCGGCGCGCCGGGCTTCAGCCCCGTCGCATCGTCAATGCACGTGTAATAGGTGACCTTGATGTCGAACCAGCCTTTGCGGATGGCCGTGTGATAGATGTAATAAACGAAGCCCGCCACCAGCAGCAGCGTCGCGACGGCGATGAACAGGCCCACGACGTGCTCCACGCGGCTGAGCCGGGTCCGGAGTTCGGGTGTCAGGTCTTGCAGTGGCATTGGATCACTCGGTGGCGAATTCTGCCGCCAACAGCTCCCGCAGTAAAGGCTCCATGCACGCCGCGGCGGCCTCGCGCCCGCCCAGCGGCAGCCAGCGGCGGTCCTTGACGAGGGCGAACTGCCGGCCCTGCTCCATCCACGGCCGCAAGTCGTCGCCGGCGACCACCAGCGTCATGCGCCGCCGCTCGAAAAATTCGTGGCCCGCCGCGAGGGCCGCCAGGAAATCCAGCCACCATCGCGCATGGCGCGGGTCGAGGCCCGCGAGCGGGTTGTCGAGCAACAGCGCCTCCGGGTTCAACGCCAGCGCGCGGGCCAGCCCGACGCGCGGCTGCAATGCCCGCACGACGCGGGCCGGCGTGTGCGCGGCCAGATGCGCGATGCCCGCCAGTTCCAGCACCGCCGCGACGCGCGCCTGGACCTCCTCCTCCGGCCAGTCGCGGTGATAGCGCAGCGGCAGCGCGATATTCTCCGCCACGGTCAGATGGCTGAAGAGCCGCCCGCCCATTTCAAACACCAGCCCCACGCGCAGCCGTTCACGCGCCAGTTCGTGCTCGTGGAGCGCGGCCGTCTCCTGGCCGAAGAGCCGGTGCGTGCCGCGCGCGGGCCGCTGCAGGCCGGCCGCCACGGCGAGCAGGCTGCTCTTGCCGGAGCCGGGCCGCGCGCCCACCACCCAGTAATCATCGAGCGACACGCGCCAGTTGACGCCTTCGATCTCCAGCGCGTCCGGGGAGTGGGGGGAGCTGATCGCGGCGTCCTGCATCTCGATGACGCACGGCCGGGCAATGGTCTCGGCGGTTTCCATGATCAGATCAACAGATAGACGACGATGAACAGCGCGTCGAGCAGCACGCACGCGACGACGGCGTGCACCACTGCGCGCGTGGTGGCGTGCGGCACCTCCTCGATCCGCAGCGCGCGGGCCAGCCCTTGGAAGCAGGTCACCACCGCCAGCATCAAACCAAAGCCAATGGTCTTCAGCGCGAGCAAGACGAAGTCCTCCCACCGCAGCGCCGCGGCGAGTTGGTTGAAATACTCCCCCGGCCGCAACGGCACGTCCTGGATGAACGCGAACAGGTAGCCGCTCACCAGCGAGATGAGGATGAGATACACCGTCAGCGCGAACACCGACGCCGCCAGCCCGATCATCCGCGGCACGACCAAGTAACGCACCGGGTCAATCGCCAGCGCCTCCAGCGCTTCCACCTCGCCGAGAGCGCGCGCTGTTCCCAACTCCACCACCGTGGCTGTGCCGATGCGCGCCAGCACCAGCAGCGCCGTCAGCAACGGGCCGATCTCACGCACCAGCACCGTCACCATCACCGTCCCGATCAGGCTGTGCGCCCCGACCTGTGTCAGCAGCGCCACCGTCTGGCCGATGATGATCAACCCCAGCGCCACGCCGAGGAACGTGATCATCGGCAGCAAGCGCACGCCCGCGCGATAGACCTGCGCCCGGATCAACGGCCGCACCACCCGCCGCGCCACGCCGGCCTTCGTCACCGCCACCCCCAGCGTGATCAACCCGAACGCCATCAGCCCCCGCAAGGTGTCCATGAAATTGAGCAGCCACGTGCCGGCGAAATTCAGATACGAACGCGGCAGCGGCGACTCCAGGATGGCCCGCGCCTCGGGCAGCTTGGTGAACCACGTCGGATGACGCTCTTGCACGGCACGGAACGTAAGGAGTTTGCCCGGCGGGGTCAAAACCGATTTTCAACACGTCCCGCCGCCTCAACTCCCGGCCCCCAGCGTCAGGCGCAGCTTCCGCCGCTGCCACCACCACAGCGCGCCTGCGGCGAAGACCGCCAGCCAGTGCAGCGACAGCCCCACGATGATGGCGTGGATTTCCTCCGGCTCGAGCCACCACGAGATCATCAGCCCGTGCAACAGCATCGGCGCGCTTGCCAGCGGCGAGAGCGCCATCCACGTGATGCGCTCCGCGAAGAACGCCCCGACGATGAACGGGAGCGCCCACAGCGCGAACAACGCCGTTCCCTGGAACCCCGGCCCCCGGCGGCCCAGCCACAAGCGCAGCGATTCCACCACCTCGGCCACGGCGGGGCCAGATAGTCCATGCGCGCCGGAAAGTCGAACGGAAACTCGGCTGGATCAGGCCGGGCCTGCCGGCAGCCAGCCGCGCGCTTCAACGGGGCTTTGGTCCCATCCGATAGAGATGCCAGCGGCTCGTCGTTTTTCCGTCCGCCGCCTCATCGGTGAAAACGTCCTGTGGCCGCGCCTCGATGCCGGTGGCCTTGGTCAGTTCGGTGATCCCCTCGTCCGGCAGCGCCACCCAGGCCGCATCGCCCGCCCGGTCGAGCGCGCGCCGCAGGTCCGCGGCGGCGCCCCATTGGATGACCTGTCCTTCAGCAGCCAGAAACGCGACCGGCTCGGCGAGGGAGCCATAGCATAACAGCCGGCCTTGCGGCCCGGCGCGCTGCACGGCTTTACGCGCAAACGCGAACTGCGGGTCTTCCCCCGGATGCAGGCGCGGCTGGATCAATCCGAGATACACCGGCCCGCCGACCAGCGACAGCGCGATGAGCGCCCGCGTCCATCGCAGCGCCGCCATGCGCTCCGACAGCCGATGCACCGCCTCCCCGACCGCCAGCGCCAGGAACGGATACACCGGCAGCAGATAGTGAACGCGTTTCTTGGCCGCGAAAGACAACACCACGATCATCGCGACGGACATGGCCGTCGCCAGTGAATACCGGCGCTCGCGCAGATCAATCGCCACCAGCGGCAACAGCAACGTCAACGGCAGGAAACCACCCGCCAGACACGGCAGATACCACCAGACCGGATGCGCGCCGCTGTCCTGGTCCAGGTCGAAGTCCGCCTGCGCGAAGACCCGTTGCAAATACACCCCGCCATCGCGCAGCCAGGCCGGCACCGCCCAGAGGGCCGCTGTCGCCAGCACCACGGTCGCGAACAACATCCACTCCGACGTGCGCGGCCACCGCAGGTCCATCCGCCGGAGCGGCATCAACCCGACAAACATCAATGGAAACAGCAGGCCCAACGGCCCTTTGCTGACCGTCGCCACCGCGCAACCCAGACCCGCCAGCACAATCCACCGCGGTTCCCGGCGCGGCTGCCTCCGCAGGCCGCGCACAAATCCGAAACACGACAACAGAATGCCCGCCGTGTAAATCATGTCCGGCCGCGCCACGCGCGCCATGTGCGAGTAGCCGGCGGCGCCCAGCAACCCAAAGGCCGCCACCAGCGCCGTGCGCCGGCCGTCCAATGACAACCCGATGCCATAGAGCGCCATCGCGCCGACGATGGCCGCGATCACCGACGGAAACCTTGCCAGTGCCATCGTGTGTTCGCCGCAGAGCCGGTAAAGCAGGGCGATGGGCGCGTGCAGGACTGGCGGTTTCCTCGGATACGTCACCCCGATCAGCGTCGGCATCAGGAAGTCGCCGCTTTCTGCCATCTCACGCGCCACCAAGGCATGTCTGACCTCCCGTGACGCCAGGTCTCGCGTCTGGCCCAAGAATGGCAGGAACGCAAGCAGGCCGATGACCGCGATCAACAGCATGTCGCGCGGCCATCGGACGGGAGCGGCCAGGGGCCGGAATCTTCTTCCCGGAGATGTCATGTAATCGTCAGGAGTCTGGCGGCTCATCCCGCCACGTCAAAACCGATTTGCGCGAATGCGCCAGTGATTCATCGCCCGCCGGCCTGCGGCGCTTCACGGCCTCGCGCCCGGACCATCGCGTCCCAAAGGTCCTGCCGGATGAACGCCACCAGCACAAAACCCGGCCGCAGGCCGCAGTAGTCCCGTGTGTAACGCCCCTTCAGCGTCGGGGACAATTTCTCCGCCAACTCCGGCGTCGTGATCGTCACCGGCGCCTCGGGGTCGGCTGGCGGCGCGGCCCAGTAGCCGGTGTTGGGGAACTCGCGCAGATACCACGGCAACGGCCAGTATTCCGGCGACATGACCTTGATCGTCATCCGCGCGCCGTCGGGATGATGCGCTGCCGCACCGCGGATGTTGCGCGCGAGGTTCAGGATGTCCGGCGCGGTGTGCGAATAGACATACGGATTGCGCTCGTCCGCGCCGAAGAGGATCGCCCCGCGCCACGCCTGCCGGCCGAGTTGCGCGGCGCCTGCCGCGATCAGCAGCGCCGCAAGCCAGCCAAGCCGCCACCGCGCCATCGCGCGGACGAACTGCTCCGCGCCATAGCCCGCAAGCAGGATCATTGCAAAGAGGAAACTCAGCGCCAGCCACGGTGTCTTGTAGGGCACGGTCGAGATGATTGCGATCTGCACCGCCCCGTAACCCATCAGGAACATCGGCAGCGCGGGCCGCAGCCCGTCGTTGCCGCGCGCGCGCAACGCCGCGACCGCGCCGCACACCGCCAGACCGAGCACCAATGCCTCCGACCACACAAAACCGCCCTGCTTCGTCCACGCGAGCAGCTTGAAGAAATAGAACCACGGTTTCTCGTGGCCGGTGCCGCTGGCGCGGTGCAGATAGAGATAGTAAGCGCGGAAGGAATCCAGCAACCCCGCCCAGTGCGTGAAGCAGCAGGTGAAGAAGAACTCCGCCACCACGAACGCCACCGCCGCCGCCGCAATCGCGTGGCCCGCCGGCATCCGCGCCGCGCGCAGCCCGCCGCGACCGCGGGCCAGGGCCACGCCGGCCAACATCGCCAGCCACGAATAGACGCACGTTTCCTTCGTGGCGAACATCAATCCCGCGGCGACACCGACGACAACGGCCCAGCCGGTCCGTCGCGTGCGCAGGTAGCGCCAGCCGGCGGCCATCATCAGGAACGTGAACAGCACGAACAACATCTCCTGCACGTAGTAGCGGCTGTAATAAACCATCGCGGGCGACAGGCACGTCAGCAGCGCCGCGAACGCCATTGCCCACCGGCCCAGCCCGTCACCGACCAGTGGCAACAACAGGATCAGCAGCACGCCCCCGATGACCGTCACGAGGCGCAGGTCCGCCTCGCGGATTTCCGTCAGTTTGTGCGCGCCGCGCAGCCGGGCCACGGGCAGCGTGAGATAGTTCAGGCTCGGCCCGTGATACTCGTGGGGGTCGTAGCGATAGTCGCGCGATTCCAGCAGCATGCCGAACTTGATGCCGTGGACGGCCTCGTCGGTGTGCATCGGCCGCTCGCCGAGCCGCGGCAGCCGCATCGCCAGCGCGCCCGCCGCGATCAGCAGGATCAGCAGCCAGAGCGCGCCGGGGCGCAACGCCGATGCGTGGGTGGTTTCAGTTTCCACAGCGGATGAGATTCGACAAGCTCGGCCGTCTTGATACCACGTCCGGCCCGCTGGTTCAATGCCGCGGACGACTGTCTTTTCACCCCGATTTCTCCTCCGCTTCGGTGTCTTTTAATTTGAGGCAACTTGGGGATTTCATGCTGGGGTGGTAATAGTCTTGCAGCACCGGAAGCGCTCCCCTATCTTCCGCGCCGATTTTCCATGGCAGCGACCCGCAAGCAATACCCGTTCGACCTCATCGAGCCGAAGTGGCAGAGCCACTGGCTGGCGGACAAGACGTTCCGCGCCACCGACGGCGGCGCGAAGCCGAAGTTCTACATCCTCGACATGTTCCCGTATCCGAGCGGCGCTGGGCTGCATGTCGGCCACCCGGAGGGTTATACCGCCACCGACATCCTCGCCCGCTACAAGCGGATGCGCGGCTTCAACGTGCTGCACCCGATGGGCTGGGACGCGTTCGGCCTGCCCGCCGAGCAATACGCCATTGAGACCGGCACGCACCCCGCCGCGACGACGCGCAAGAACATCGCCACGTTCCGCCGCCAGATCCAGATGCTCGGGTTCAGCTACGACTGGGACCGCGAGGTGGACACGACCGACCCGGACTATTTCAAGTGGACGCAGTGGATTTTCCTCCAGCTTTTCAAGAAGGGCCTCGCCTATGAGAGCGAAGTGCCCGTGTGGTGGTGCGAAGGTTGCAAGGCCGTGCTCGCCAACGAGGAGGTTACAGGTGGCGTCTGCGACCGCAAGGGCCACGCTAACGTCGTCCGCCGGCCGTTGCGGCAGTGGGTGCTGAAGATCACCGCCTACGCCGACCGGTTGCTCGAAGACTTGAAGCTGGTGGACTGGTCCGAGGCCATCAAGGAGATGCAGCGGAACTGGATCGGGCGGAGCGAAGGCGCGGAGGTGAAGTTTCAAATCTCAGATTTGAAATCTGAAATCACCGTGTTCACAACGCGGCCAGACACGCTCTTTGGCGCGACCTACATGGTCCTCGCGCCGGAGCATCCGCTCGTCGAGAAGGTGACGACGGTCGGGCAGCGCGCCGCTGTTGCGGCGTATCGCGACGCGGCGGCGAGGAAGAGCGAGCTGGACCGCGCCGATCTCGCGAAGGAGAAGACCGGCGTTTTCACCGGCGGCTACGCGATCAATCCGGTCAACGACGAGAAGATTCCGATCTGGGTCGCCGACTACGTGATGATGGGCTACGGCACCGGCGCGATCATGGCCGTGCCCGCCCACGACACGCGCGACCTGGAGTTCGCGCAGAAGTTCAACCTGCCGGTCATCATCGTCGTGCAGGCGCCTGCGGGCCAGGAGAGCATCGGTTTTGTCGGCGATGGCGTCTCGGTCAATTCCGGCCTCATCACCGGCCTGCCGACACCGGAGGCGAAGAAGAAGATCACGGCTTGGCTCGAAGAGCGCGGCCTCGGCAAGAAAGCGATCAACTACAAGCTCCGCGACTGGCTGTTCTCGCGGCAGCGATACTGGGGCGAGCCGATTCCTGTGGTCCACTGCGACAAGTGCGACGTGGTGCCGCTGCCGGAGTCTGCGCTGCCGCTGATGTTGCCGGAGATGCGTGATTACACGCCGCCCGCGTCAGCCGAACCGCCGTTGGCGAAGGCGGTCGAGTGGGTGAAGACGACCTGCCCGAAGTGCGGCGGGCCGGCCGAGCGCGAGACCAACACGATGCCGCAGTGGGCCGGCTCGTGCTGGTATTACCTGCGGTTCATCGATCCGAAGAACTCGCAGGAGTTCGTCGCGAAGGACAAGGAGAAATACTGGATGCCGGTGGACCTCTACGTGGGCGGCGCGGAGCACGCGGTGCTGCACCTGCTTTACTCGCGGTTCTGGCACAAGGTGCTTTACGACCTCGGCCACGTCTCGACGCCGGAGCCGTTCCTGAAGCTGGTCAACCAGGGCATGATCCTCGGCGAGGACGGTCAGAAGATGTCGAAGAGCCGCGGCAACGTCATCAATCCCGACGACGTGGTGGGCGAGTTCGGCGCGGATTCGTTCCGGCTCTACGAGATGTTCATGGGGCCGCTGGAGGCGAGCAAGCCGTGGAGCACGAAAGGCATCGAGGGCGTGAACCGTTTCCTCGGCCGCGTGTGGCGGCTGTTCGTAGATGAAAAGGCGCAGCAGGATTTCGAGCAGGCGCTCGCGGCGGGCGCGTCCGGCGAGCAGGCGCTCGCGGCGGTGAAGGTCTCGCTGGCCATCCGAGACGCCGTGCCGACGCCGGAGCAGTTGAAGCTCCTGCACGCGACCATCAAGTCCGTCACGGACGACCTCGACACGATGGGGTTCAACACGGCCATCTCGCGGATGATGGAGTTCGTGAACGAGGCGACGCGATGGGTCGCGGCGGAACAGCCGTTGCCACGGAAGGCGGCGGAGCCGTTTGTGCTGCTGCTGGCGCCGTTCGCGCCGCATCTCTGTGAGCAACTGTGGACGATGCTCGGTCACAAGCAGTCGCTGGCGTATGAGCCGTGGCCGGGCTACGACCCATCATTGCTGGTGGCGAAGGAGGTCGAGGTTGTGCTACAGGTCAATGGCAAGGTGCGCGACCGCATCAAGGTCGCCGCGGGCTTGCCGCAGGCCGAGTTGGAGAAGCTCGCCCACGCCAACGAAAAGGTCGCGCGGCACACGGCCGGCAAGACGGCCCGCAAAGTGATTGTGGTGCCGGACAAACTGGTCAATATTGTCGCGGCTTGAGCGTGGCGGAAAGCGCGAGCTTTCAGTAATTGCAGAGCGGCGGAACGCTCGCGCGTTCCGCTACAGACGCCGATGGATCGCACGGATTGGGATTACGTCAAAGGCGCGTTCAGCCTGACGCCGAAAGAGCGCGCGGCGGTGATCGTGGCCGCCGTGGTGCTCGCGATCGGCGCGGCGGTGAAATACTGGCGCGAGAGCCGGGCGATGCCGGAGCCGATTGCCGAGCAACAAGTTGCCGCCCAGCAGAAACGAAAATAGCCATGCAAAAACTCAGTTTCGCCGAAGCCATCGAGAAAATCCGCCAGCAGGACACGCGCTACGCGGAGGACGCCTACTACTTCATGCGCGAGGCGCTGGATTCTTCGATGAAGCTCTACAAGAAGCCGCAGCACGGCTCGGCCAAGGACCGGCACGTGACCGGGCAGGAGCTGCTCGAGGGCATCCGGCAGTTCGCGTTGCAACAGTTCGGCCCGCTGACGGAGACAGTGCTGGAATACTGGGGCATCAAGCGCGGCGAGGATTTCGGCGAGATCGTGTTCAACATGGTGGAGATCGGGATCCTCGGCAAGACGGACAAGGATTCACGAACGGACTTTGCGGGTGGCTACGATTTCCACGACGCGTTCGTGAAACCGTTCCTGCCGTCGAAGAAAGCCGCCACCGAGAAACGCGCCAACCCGCTGCGCCAACAATCCGCCCAGTAACCGTGTCGCATCCCGCTGCAACATCCGACGCCTTTCCGTTGTCTGATTCACCATGAAACGCATCCTGTATTTGCTGGCATTGACCATCGCCATGAGCGCTCACGCCAAGAAACTCGAATTCGACCTCAACGCCATTGATGGCAGCACCGTCCGCCGCGCCGTCCTCGACAACGGCATGGTGCTGCTCATCCGCGAGGACCACAGCGCGCCCGTCGCGAGCGTCCAGATGTGGGTGAAGACCGGCAGCATCCACGAAGGCACGCGGATGGGCGCGGGCCTCTCGCACATCCTCGAACACATGCTGTTCAAGGGCACCGAGAAGCGCCCCGTCGGCCAGATCGCGCGCGAGGTGGCCGACAAGGGCGGCCACATAAACGCCTACACGCACTACGAGCGGACGGTCTATCACATCAACGTCCCCGTGGACGGCGGCCAGCCCGGCACCACCAGCGGCCTCGACACCGTGATGGATGTCATCGCCGACTCGATGATGAACTCCACGCTGCCGGAGGAGGAATACAAGAAGGAGCAACAGGTCATCCTGCGCGAGCTGGCGATGAACCGCGACGACCCGACGCGCATGGCCTGCCTGCTCCTGTTCAACACCGCCTACACGACGCACCCTTACCGCCACCCCATCATCGGCTACGAGGAAATCTACCGCCGCCTCACGCGCGAGGACGCCTTCCGCTACTACAAGTCCCGCTACTCGCCCGACAACATGGTCTTCGTCGTCGTTGGCGACTTCGACGCGACGAAGGTCGAGGCGCGCGCCCGCGAACTGTTCAAGGACTTCAAGCGCACGGCGATTGACCCGGTGTTCATCCCGTCCGAGCCGGCGCAGTTCGGCCGGCGCGAGGCGCACGAGGAACGGCCCATCAACCTTTCGCGTCAGTATTTTGCGTGGCACATCTGCGACGCGCGCCACGCCGACGCGACCGCGCTGGACCTGCTCTCCTACATCCTCGGCAACGGCAAGAGTTCCCGCCTCCACCGGCAGCTTCGCGACAAGAAGGGCCTCGTCCAGTCCATCAGCGCGGCGGCCTACACGCCGGGCCAGCCGGGCGTTTTCTACGTCGCCACGTCGCTCGAACCCGCCAAGCGCGCCGAGGCCGGGCGCGAGTTGCTCGCCGAGATCAAGAAAGTCGTCGCCAACGGCGTCACGCCCGCCGAACTGGAGAAAGCGAAACGGATCGCGTTCTCGACACAATTCGAGAGCCTCAAGACAATGGAGGGCCAGGCGCAGGACCTCGGCACCAACGAAGTCGTCGCGGGCGACCTCGGCTACACGCGCCGCTATCTGGAGCGCGTCGCCACGCTGACCGCCGCCGACCTCGCCCGCGTCGCGCGGACCTATCTCGGCAGCGACAACTACACGGTTGTCAGCGTCAACCCGGCCGGCACGCTTGGCAAGCTGGCCCGCCCGCGCGTCGAGAGCGCGGAGATGAAGCTCACGAAGTTTGAGCTGCCCAACGGCCTGCGCGTGGTCGTCCGCGAGGACCATCGGCTGCCGTTCGTGAACTTCTACGCCGCAGCCAATGGCGGCCTGCTGGCCGAGAACGACGTCAACAACGGCATCACCTCGTTGATGGCGCGGTTGTTCCTCAAGGGCACCAAGACCCGCACCGCCGAGCAGATCGCCGAGGAGGTCGAGGGCGGCGGCGGCTCCATCACCTCCACTGGCGGCAACAACAGCCTCGGCGTCGCCATCGAGGTGCTGCGGCCCGACTTCGACAAGGCGATGGATGTGCTCGCCGACGTGCTGCTGCGCTCCACGTTCCCCGACGAGGCCGTCGAGCGCGAGCGGCAGATCCAGATCAACGCCATCAAGACCGAGAACGAAGCGCCGACCTCCGCCGCACAGAAGCTCGTCCGCCGGATGCTGTTCAACGCGCATCCCTACCACATGACCTCCAACGGCACCGAGAAGAGCGTCGCCGGAATCCAGCGCGACGACATCATCGCGTTTCACGACCGCTTCCTCGTGCCGAACAACATCGTGCTGGCCGTCTGCGGCGACGTGAAGGCCGCCGAGGTCCGGCGCGCGGTCGAGAAGCATTTCGGCAAACTCAAGCGCGCGAAGTCCGACCCGCTCCCGCCGCGCAAGCCCGCCGCGCCGCTGGCGAACGTCGCGCGCCAGGAGGAGATCGCCCCGCGCCAGCAGGCTGTCATCTTCATTGGCTTCCGTGGCGTCAACGTCGCCAGCCCCGACCGTTGCGCGATGGAGGTGCTCGACCAGAGCCTGAGCGGGCTGGACTCGCCGCTGTTCCGTCGGCTGCGCGATGAACTGGCGCTCTGCTACTACACCGGTGCGACCCAACTCGTGCCGCTCGATCCCGGCTACTTCGTGTTCTACGTCGGCGCCGACCCGGCCAAGGCGAAGCTGGCCGAGGCCGAATTGCTCAAGGAGATCGGGAAAATCTGCCAGCAGGGCCTGAACGCCGGCGACGTGGTCCGAGGTCGGAACAAGCTCATCGGCGAATACAAGATCAGCCTCCAGTCCAACGCCACGCTCGCCAGCCAGATCGCCCTCGACGAGCTTTACGGGCTGGGCTACAAGTCCTTCCTCGATTTCGAGAAACGCTACGGCAGCGTCACCGCCGCCGACGTCCAGCGCGTCGCGGCAAAGTATCTGCAAGTCAACACCGCCGCCATCGGCGTCGTGCGGCCCGGCAGCCGCGTCACGGAGTGACGCGACGACGAGAAAGGATTTATGCCTGAAGTCCAGAAACAAGACCCGACGGCCGCGCAGCATGACACGGAGATGTTCTACATGCTCGTGCGGATGATCTCCACCA